>JBBQCU010000122.1:0-8483 GCA_038319065.1 Methylococcales bacterium | reverse complement strand
GACACCGTGTGCGTCTACTCAGATGCTCCCAATCAAGGTGCTAACGCGGCAGTGCAGCGCACACGTTGGGAGGGGGGACGATTCCGGCTGATTATTGACCATGTTCCGGCTTTATTTATGAGGGTTTTGCGCGGCAATTGGAACTTGCTTGAACCCTTGGCTGAATTATTGTTATTGCCATTGGCCTTTCATGTCCTATTATTGCTGCTAACCTTGCTCATACCAGTACCACTGCTGCAATATTATGCTGTTGCCGGGCTATTATTGGTCTTCATGCATGTCCTTATTGCTGTGTACTTAGGCGGCGGCGGATTAAAGGATATCAAAACGCTGGCTTCTGTACCGTTTTATATTCTGTGGAAATTAACATTACTGCCTAGCTTATGGCGTAATGCGCGTAAAAATGCAACGTGGCAACGCACGGATCGGGAGAATTCATGACAGCTTTATCAGTTTTTATAGTAACGTATAACAGCGCGCCACTCCTGCGCGCTTGCCTGGACAGTTTGCGGGCGCAAACCTTGGCTGGCGATTTTGAAATTATCGTGGTAGATAACGCTTCACGCGATGAATCAGCCGCAATTATTCGTTCTGAATATCCGGAAGTTCAATTAATTGCCAGTGATGTGAATCTCGGTTTTGGCAATGCCAATAATAAGGCTTTAACCCTAGCTCAAGGACGTTATCTTGTGTTGCTTAATCCCGATGCCGAATTGCCTACTGACACGCTAGAATATGCTTTAAAACACATGGAAGAAAACGCTGATGCGGGTATGGGAGGTGGACTTTTACAAGGCACACAGGGTGAATGGCAACCTTCCGCGAGGCTGTTTCCTTCCCTATTAAATGACGGATTGACCTTATCGGGTTTGGCAAATCGCTATCCTGGTTCCCGGTTTTTCGGGCGTTTTGATCGCTCGTGGGCAGATCCTTTAAAAGCAGCTACTGTTGATTGGGTCCCCGGAGCATTCGTTATCTTGCGGCGTAATTTAGTCGAACAAATTGGCCTCTTTGACCCGCGCTTTTTTCTATATTACGAAGAAGTCGATCTGTGCCGGCGCATTTATCAAGCGGGCTTTAAGGTCTATTACTGGCCAGATCTTGTGATTACCCATATTGGCGGCGCCTCATCGGAAACGGTTGATGAGCTGGTTTTTTCAAGTTCGGGTAAGCAATTAACCTTATGGCGTATGCGCAGTCAATTATTGTACTATCGTAAATGGCATGGTTTGATCTACAGTTGGTTAGTGAAATCCCTGGAACAGACTTGGCATTATTTACGCGCCTTGCGAAATTCAACTCGCACTCCAGCTAAAGCGGAGGAATCCAGACGGATTGTGCAACTTTGGCAGCAAGCATGGCAAGATACCCAGGGCGGCCACCATTCTCCACCACAACCTTGGTGAATCATTATGTTTGAGAATATCATTGAAGACTGGCGAACTTACGAGGGTGATTTGACCCGGCAAGGGCTGGGGGTTATGTTAGTCTATCGTTTTGGACGCTGGCGTTACACGATTCAACAACGCTGGTTGCGCTTGCCATTTTCTTTTGCCTATAGAATCCTGAAATTGCTGTCGCAAATTTTAACTGGCATTGATTTGCCATGTGAAGTGCAAGTCGGCCGGCATTTAATTATCGAGCATTTTGGCGATATTATCATCAGCGGCGATACCATCATCGGTGATGATGTCATTATTCGAAATGGTGTTACTATTGGCTTGAAACGTACTGGTGAAATGGGCGCTCCGATTATAGGGAATCGTGTCGATATTGGTGCAGGCGCCAAGCTATTAGGCGCCATTCGAATCGGTGACGATGTGGTAATCGGCGCAAATGCAGTGGTGCTGCAAGATATCCCTGCCAATTCGCTGGCTGTTGGTGTGCCGGCAAGGATTAAACCTCGGTCTTCAAAAAAGTAAACGTGAACATCAATGTCTAAGATAACACCCGTAATACCCGGCCCCTTGGGTCAGCGCCCCCGACCAACTTACGTACGTTTCTTGTTACCTTGGCTGTTGCTTGTACAGTCTACTTTACCACGTGTTTTCGACTTACTTTCTAGCCTGCTGCTAATATTACCTTTACTTCCTTTACTACTATTACGCGGCTTGCTTTCTTATCAGCAAACAGGATTGGTTTTTAATCGGCAAACTCAAATTGGGTGCTTTCAACAAGAGTTTGACCGCTTATCTTTTGGCGGTTCGATGCCAGGTAAACGTTTGGCCGTGTTATTGAATGTACTGCGCGGCGATTTGGCCTGGGCAGGTCCGCGGGCTATAACCCCAGAAGAACTATCGGTAATGCCGACGAGGGCCTTGTTTCGTTTTGGCGTCAGACCAGGAGTCATTTCACCGTACGCACTCAGGAAAAAAATTGGTTTGGCTTATGATGATGAACAAGCTACTGATCATGAGTTTTATTATAGCGCGACTGCTAAAGAACATATTGGCCTGACTCTGCGTGGTGTTGTTGGTTCATTGCTGGGAGGCAACGAGCCCAGACCTACTCCTCCACTACTGCATTTTTGGGGTGTCGATATTGTTAATACCAGTATGGCGGAGGCATTGGATTGGATTGAACAACGCGTTCTGCAAAAACAAAAAGCCTTGCTTGCTTTCGTCAACCCTGCCTGCCTCAATATTGCTTACACTCACACAGAATATCTGGGTATTTTACAAACAGCCGATCGCGTATTACCTGACGGCATCGGAATTAATATCGGCTGTCGACTACTCAATGAATCCTTGCTAGCTAACGTAAATGGCACCGATTTGTTTCCGCGATTGTGCGAACGCGCGGCTCAAGGCGGCTATAGTTTGTTTTTATTGGGCGGCTTGCCAGGCATCGCAGAGCTGACTGCTCAGGCTATGCAACAACGTTACCCGGATCTGCTTATCGCTGGTTCACATGATGGTTATTTTACCAGCGAACAGGAAAGCAAGGTCATAGCAACCATTAATAACTCAGGCGCGGCCATTCTATTAATAGGTTTCGGTGTGCCTAAACAGGAATTGTGGTTAGCGCGTCACCGTGAACAATTACAACCCACTGTCTGTTTGGGTATCGGTGGTTTATTCGATTATTATTCCGGCCGTATTCCGCGTGCGCCGGTTTGGTTGCGCGAAATCGGTCTGGAATGGACGTGGCGGTTAATACAAGAACCTGGCCGTATGTGGAAACGCTATTTGATCGGTAATCCCTTATTTCTTTATCGCGTTTGGTTGCAACGTCAACAGAGCTCAAAATTATGAATTCCGATTTACAAAGTGAATTATTGCGCCGCTATAGCCGCCTGCCCTTTTTTAAAGGACACATCTCTTTGCGTTTACAGTTAAAACGTTTGTTATGGTTGGCCGTAATTCGCGGTGCCTATCTGGTCAAGCGTTTAATCGATATTATTGCTTCAATTCTGTTGTTGATAATGCTAATGCCGCTGTTTGCCTTGATTATGCTGCTCATCTACCTGAGCTCGCCTGGACCGGTTTTTTATAAACAGACTCGCGTGGGTCGTTGGGGTAAATTATTTACTATGTGGAAGTTTCGCTCCATGTATTTCGATGCCGATGCACGCTTAAAAGAAATTATGGCGCAAAACGAAATGACTGGCGGGGTTATTTTCAAGATGAAAAATGATCCACGTATTATCCCTGTCGGCCGCTTTATCCGTAAGGCATCCATCGATGAATTACCGCAGCTATGGAATGTCTTGAAAGGAGACATGTCACTGGTTGGCCCCCGTCCGGCACTTCCAGCCGAGGTCAACCAATATTCCTTGCAAGATCGTCAACGGCTGGAAGTCATTCCTGGCATTACCTGTATTTGGCAAGTATCCGGTCGTTCTGATATACCTTTTCCACAACAGGTGCAACTGGATGTGGAATACATCCAATCACAATCATTGTTGCTTGATCTCAAATTGTTGTTAAAAACTATTCCGGCCGTGTTATTAAGTCGTGGAGCTTACTGATGGATGTCATACTTTTCGCTGATCGTAAAGGACAAGAATTATTGCCGTTGACCGATGAAACTTGCATTCCTTTATTGCCGCTGGCCGGAAAATTGGTTCTCGAACATACCCTGGAAGCTTTGGTTGAAGCGGATCTACGGCAAGCGCATATTATTCTGTCGACTTATGCCGACCAGGTCAAAGAAGTGCTGGGCAATGGCGAACGTTGGGGCATGCGCTTAACCTACAGCACCAGTCGTGGTGAAGAGTCGCCCATACAGGTATTAACACGGCTTCAACAACCGCCAGTATCGCCTTTTTTAATACTGCGAGGTGATATTATCCGCAGTGGGCAAATTAAAGTCTTTTTACAACAAGCAGAGACTCTAACAGCACCTTGTGTACAAGCACTGTTCGGCGGTGAAAATGCTTATATGATGCTTTGCCGTGATACGCATCATGCTGATTTGGACCGTTTAAAATGGACTCAATCAATTCAAAAATTGTCACCGTCTACAATAGTCGAAGTGAATGGTGCAGTATCCAGGCTCGATTCACTTGCGTCTTTCCATCAAGCCAATCTTGATGCCGCGGCTGGACGATTAGCCATGTTAATGATTCCAGGCCGCCAAACCGCTTTGGGTCTTACTCAAGGCCGCAATACCGAGGCGTATCCTCAAAACTTAAAACAAGGCATCGCCTTGATTGGTTCCAATAGCCATTTGCATCCTTCGGTCCAGCTGAGTGGTGAAGTTGTGATCGGTGATAACGTTATAATTGATCGTCAAGCCAGTATAGAATCATAAGTCATCTTACCTCACACCTATATTGGTGAACTGGTGGAATTGCGTAACACAATTGTTCGAGGTAATGATCTCATTCGTGTCGATAATGGAACGACACTTAAAATAAGCGATGCTTTTTTACTCGCCGACCTAAAGTCCGCTACCTTCAATAAGAATTTGGGACCTGTTTTTAATCGCGTCGCCGGCTTGCTATTGCTGTTACTGAGCCTTCCTCTTTGGTTTTTAGCCTTATTTCTCGGCTTGTTGCAAAATCCTGCGAAGCTTTTCAGCATGCACCGTTTACGCGGGAATAAAATAGAATTGAATGACTTTGGCATGCCGGAACGTACTGAGTTTTCGGTAGGGGAATGGAATGTGAGTGCACCCGTGCTACGTTATTTGCCACGTATTCTTGCGGTCATCAGCGGCGATCTGACTCTGATAGGTACTTTGCCGGTAAGCCTTGAAAAAGCAGTTCAGCGCACCGAAGAATGGGAAAAACTTGCTGATCAAGCGCCCGCCGGGTTACTAGGGCCGACTCAGTTGCAAGTTCCGGTTGACGCTCCTGAAGAAGAAAAGCTAATGAGCGATTCCTTTTATGCGGCCCATTTTAATATCAGACATGATTTACGCTATTTATTACAATCCCTTAGAGCATTAGTTTCGCACAAAGCCTGGTTTAGCTAAAGGCATGGCTGAGGCTGTCAATGTACGTTATAAGAATCATTAACTATTGAACAAGTAGACATCATTCTGAATGATTGCAACAAAATTAAAACATGACGGCGTCACCTTAAAAATAGCCAGTACCGTTGAATCTGTTTCACCACTTGGTGAGGCCCTTCATGCGCTTTGCCTTTATGCAACCGGGAGCGAATGCTGCGCCCTTGATATTCAACGCGCTGTAGTTGAGTCGCTTAATAATGTGATTTTACATGCTTATAACAATCAGGCAGGCAATGATATTATTGTCCAGTGGAGCCAGGAGAACCGGTTTTTACGTATTGAAATTATTGACTACGGCCTGTCCATGTCTTCCCTACCTACTGCGGTATTGCCCGCATTTGATGCGGAAATTGGCCGCGGATGGTGGATAATTCACTCTTGTGTGGATGACTACTACTACAAAGTAGTGGAGTGTATCGAAAGAGAGAGGGTTTACAAACCGGAAGGGGATAGCGAATATTTTGAAGATATAATTGTAAAATCACATAGTAACATTTTGACCTTAATCAAGCAGTTTTAGCGTTAAGATGGCGTTTTAAAATAGTCCAATCACAAATATTATTTATCATAAGTGCTTATACATATATTCAAACAGGAAATTTTAAATGATCTTACATGAACAAAAACATGACGACATTGACATCGTCGTACTGTCAGGCCGCTTCATTATGGCGGATACACCGGAAGTCCGTGAACGCTTAAAATCGCTGATTGATGAAGGCTCAGGCAAGCTTATTATCGATATGGAAAAAGTCACATTTATTGATTCCAGCGCTTGTGCGGTACTCATCTCTGCATTTAAGAATATACAAATTAAATCAGGACGTCTGGTTTTAGTCACCAGTCCGGTTGTACAGTCATTGATTGAGTTAACTCGTCTGCACACTATTTTTGAAATATTACCCACTCTTCCAACTGCTTTGGATGCATTCGGCGCAAATTGATAGGGTTTGTTGCCAAGGTGGGTAGTCTCATAAATAGCTGAAAATCATTTCGATATTCTGGTCCTGGACTTATCGCTGCTGGATGCACAGGGACTATCTGCCATGCGCTATGTCCTGCGCCGTACTGATCTGGAAACCCGCAACCCTTTATAGGTGGCGGCATTGGAAGCCACATCAAATGCCATAATTATCATTGACCGTAATACCCGGATCGAATGGACAAACCCGGTGTTTACCGAGCTGACTGGTTACAGTTTTCAGGAAGCATTGGGACGACAGCCGGGTGATCTATTAAAATCCGGGTTACATGAAGAATCATTCTACCAGGAAATGTGGCAAAAGCTTGAGAAACGAGAACACTGGCAAGGAGAAATCATTAACAGGCATAAAGGTAGTGCTGAACCGGTTTGCTGGCAGAAAGATTGAGGTTGAGAGTTTGGAAACGGTCTATATAGGATACCGTATCGTCAACAGAGCTATTATATGGATTGGCATTCGGTCCACGATCCGGCAGAGCAAGGAAAGTGGTTCCGCCCGCATAGGCAAGACTTGAACCAATACCCCCTAAAAGGTTACCTGAGACACCGTTTTCAAGGGAAGAGGCAGTTTGTCCTTTAAATTGCCGGCAATGGTACCGATGGCGATTAAGTCGACGTAAGCATTTACAATCCCAGAAGTAAAGAACGATAAAATCAATAATGACAAATATTATCCGGTATATCCAGTATCTATCGACTGGGGGATTCAAAAATCAACGTCAAGTTGCCATCATACTTGCCATTGCGTTTATAGCGCCAAATATGCCCGCCTCGATTATCGACGCCACTGCTTGAAGCAAAATAAATTCGGCCGTGCTCATCGGAAAAAGCCCCGTCAAGGCTTGCAAACGTTGCTGAGCCTTTCTCCAGACCTTGTTTCTAAACGACACTTTCGTCGAGACCTGCTGCAAAACTGGATCGGGGTTATCAATTGTTACTGCATAACTAGTAAAATTTTACGCTAAGATATTGCATGTTAACCTACAGATTCAGATCAAAAGCTAGCAAGATGGAAAATAAAATGAACCTCAATTATCAATGGATTGATTTATTGCACCTGGTAGCTTTGTCATTAATTTACGCCTTGCTTGCTAAATTAGTACTCACTTTTTCTACTGCTAACGGCAATGTCACGCTATTTTGGATACCCGGTGGCGTTGGCTTGGCCGCATTGCTCATTGGGGGTAAAAAGCTCTGGCCCGGTATTTTTACCGGTGCATTATTTGCCGGACTCATGGTCAAAGATCCTTTTGAGGTGTCGGTTTTTTTAGCATTAGGCAATACACTGGAATCTTTGATTGGTGCTTGGTTTCTTAAATGCCGTAAAAATTTTAGTAATGACCTGAAAAAACCTCATGATTTTTTACAACTGACCTTGGCTGCTGCTATCAGCGCAAGTGTCAGTGCATTGATTGGCCCATTGACATTGTTGGTAAGCGGATATTTAACACCACAAACCCTTCCAAACAATATAATGCATTGGTGGCAAGCCGATACGCTGGGTATATTGCTGGGTACACCATTAGCATTGATTTGGAGCCAATGGCCGTATAACTGGTTTAACCGTCATTATATTTTGACCACTTTCAGTTTCTTTTTTCTCGCTTTCTTGACCGGACAAATAGTTTTTCTGGAATGGTTTCACTCCAACCTTGGCCTATTTGCAGGAAATTATTGGGTATTCGTGTTTGTTGTCTTAGCCGCTGTCTATTATGGTCAGCATGGCGCCATACTTATCATTGCCATGACCGCTATTCAAGCGCTTATAGGAGCGGAACTGGGTATTGGCTATTTTGGCATGGATATCGTCCAAACCGGTTTGCAAAATTTCTGGTTCTATCTCTTGATATTGACTATTGTAGGTATTTCCCTATCCATCAATATCGACCAACGCAAACAAGCAGAACAAGCATTACGAGAGAGCGAAGCCAACCTTAAGGCTTTTTTCGATAATTCGCCTATTGGTATTAACGTATTCGATTTGAATGGCAAAGTTCTTATTGCTAACCGTGCCGCACGTCAAATGTTTGGGATCTCTCTG
>JBBQCU010000121.1:0-8520 GCA_038319065.1 Methylococcales bacterium | reverse complement strand
CAAAAATAACAGGAGAGACCGACCATGACCACTATTACCTTTGACACACTTGAGTTGGTAGATAAACTTAAAACCGCCGGAATTCCACAAGAGCAAGCCGAGGCAGTTGTCCGTGTGATTGCCGAAGCGCAAAATGGGCTTGTCACTAAGCATGACTTAACCGAAGCCAAAAACGAAATTAAGGCCGACATGAATGTCCGGTTTGAGCGTATTGATGGTGAATTAAAGCTAAACAGATGGATGCTTGGCGTATTATTGGCTGGCGTTATATCGCTGGTATTGAAGGCATTTTTTTAATGTTCCCAAAACAAATTTAGGGGGCATGCTGAAAAGCTACTCTCCATCTTGGACATATCGCCCATTAGGCGCACTTGCATTCCAGTATTGATGTCGGGCATAAACAGCATGCCCGGCTGGGCTAATATTAGGCTAGATGTGTGATTGCAAGACCCATGCTTTTCTCGTCGAGGTACATATTTTGGGCGTGTTGGAATATCGGACATTGCGCCGGAATTCAAACGTCTGAGACGGGTTGAATAACTCGTCCCGCACTGTAACTCACCAAATGAGATCCATTCCTCCATCAAGAAGTTAGATCTATCCAGCCTCTTTCATTGCCTTTTTCAACATATTTGGGTCCACGCACGGCTCGGTTTCACCCTGCTAATCTTGCTAATCTTGCTAATCGCTGTCCTTGGTTCGCCCTTGTAACGGTTGAATTTGCACTTTCCTTTATAGAGAATTCAGCTACGCCTGCGCTACATGTTACGAAAAGGTTCTTTGCTAATTTCATCCAACTGTAATCCTTAATCTGAGCAATCATTTTACTTGCATATTTTTCTGATTTAGATATGTCACAGTTGCTAAGAATAATAAAGAAGGTATCATCACCGAACCTTCCTGATAGCAATCAATTTTTGTATCTTTAAAGTCTGTTGCCCTATATGCTTTATCACCTCATCACCTACTTCGACCCCAAACTTTTTATTAATACCGCCAATTCAATCAACATCAACAACAATAATCGACATTGGCTTACTCATGTGCTTACTAACGAAGGGGCCAGTCATGACATCATCAAGCGATTCTCGTAAAAAAGCTCTTCCTATGTTTCTACTCTCTATTAAGGGCGCAATATTCTTTTCAAGGTCATATTCAGTTACTAAAGAGCGGAGATTTAAAATTGCGTCCTTATTAAGCCTTCCTTGGGCTGATTCAGGAAACTTTGGTGCCATTCCGAATATTATGAATTTTGCGCCAGGGAATAGCGGTGCAGAATCTGGTTTGCTTCGTTCTAATTTTATTCCGTGTATAAGAAGCTCTTTGCACTCATAACTTGATTTCTTTGCAAAATCTATATAAATAATCTGCTTTAAAAGCCCCTTTGGTTGACACTCTTCAATTCTTATTGGGATGATTAGTTTTTTCTTACCTACAGGGTCTTTAGAAAAAAAGATGCCCATTCTGGTTTTGTAAAATCTGACAGCAAATAATGTTCGGATAAAACTAAAATAATTCGGTCAGCATAATTTACTGCATTATCCATCTCTATAGCGAAATTGCTTCCGGGCGCGAAGTCCCATTTTTGCATCATCGTTGAATAACCTGCTTCTTCTATCTGCCATGCTATCCATTCAGCCCAATCTTCATCCAGACTACTGTAGCTTATAAAAAAGTCTTTCATTGATAATTCTCCTTGTTAGTAAAAATTCAACATTACTTAAAACAGGTCACTATCTGCGCTCCCTAATAGAACGCTCGTCAAAGCCGACTGGGTATGAACTCGTTCGCATGTTTTATTGTATGACTCCAAAATATCGGCGAGGTTAAAACTTGTGCAAAACCACCATTTGTTTAGAAGTCGTCTGACCAGAACAACCCCATAATGCTTACCCGAAAATCATTTGTAAAAAGCACTCACATCTTCAGGTTTGGCGTAATCGACGCCGACACTGACCACAAAGCTCGACACTTCTTCGATATTCATATTCGACCTAATAATCTTGGACTTATGGACCATTACGGTGAAACCCGAGGTAGGGTTAGGCGAGGTGGGAATATACAAAATATAGCAATCATCAATGCGATTAGTAACATAGGCAGGTACCCACATGCCGTCTTTGGGATATTCGACATAGACGACTTCACGGACTGTAGACTCTTCGGTGGTCAGGATTAATGGATTTTTTAATTTGTTAAAAAATCATTTTGTAACTTTACTTATTTTACAAAACAAGTTTTCTCGGCAGACGCTTCCGCTTCTTTAAGCCGTTTTCTTAGATCCTTGGACTGTGCAGGATCACGGAAAACACCGCCGGCATCGCCTGTCTGCCCTTTGCTTAAATAAGTAAATGTTTTTGCCGCTTCAAATTCTTTAAAGGTCAGTTTTTCAGCAATTTTATCAATCTTGCAACCGCAGGCGTATTGGGTGATGTAGGTAAGACCGCCATGTTGGGCAATGCAGTTTAAAACATATTCAACCCGATCTCTTGTGGGATAATCATTGGCCGCAGGCGTTGGTTCAACTGTTTTTTCGGGTGTCGTTGTACAACCGGTAATGGCGGCACACAGGCTAAGGCTTAAAATGGTTGATGTATATTTGTTTTTCATTGGTGATACTCTTATTCCCATAAATCAGAAAGTGAAAAGGTATGCTCGTCAAAGGGAGCGATGGATATAGCTTGGTCATTGGCAAAGGAACCGATTAATAGCCAATGCGAATCGTGCAATTGATAGGCTTCCAGGGTTTGCAGGATAGGGTCAATCAACCACAGGTGGACAACGCCCAGTTGCGCATAAATGGGCATTTTAACAATCCGATCCAAGCGGGCTGTTGAGGGTGATAATATTTCACAAACCCAGTCAGGAACAACCTCAAACCACGCTGTTTCAGGTAAAGTGGGCATTCTTAGTCTACGCCAGCCCGCAAGATCAGGCACTAAAACATGAGAACCCAGATGGCATTCTGGTTCATCTATAATCCACCAGCCTCCGGGTCCGCCTCGTCCTTTTTGAAAAGGCGAAACCAATTCCGCTCCAATAGATGATGAGACTACAGCATGTATAGGAGAAGGGCGCGGATGAGTTTCCAGTTGTCCATTAATAATCTCGCCGACGATATTTTCGGGTAAATCAATGATGTCCTGATAAGTAGCTTGTTTGATGGCGAGGTTAGACATGACTTTCTCTATTTAGCAACTGTTAACCATACTGGCATTTTAATAGTTCGTTCATTTTAACTTAAAAATGATTTAATGCCCTATTGTCAGCGTCGGCAACTATAATGCAACTACCCTTTGTAGAGAGCCCTCTCCCAAAGGGAGAGGGGGACAAAAGCCACACTCCATGCAGAGAGTATATAACCGTTTGCGACTTAATAAGTCATGTTGACCATTATAAATAGATATACAAAAGCTGGCATTATGAACAATCAAACAAAAGTAACAGGCGTGATTCTTGCCGGCGGACTTGCCCGGCGCATGAATAATCAGGATAAGGGCCTGATTAATTATAAAGACCGCCCGATGGTGAGTTATGCCATAGCAGCCCTTAACGCCGTTGCCGATCAGACGCTCATCAATGCCAATCGTAACAGGGAACAGTATCAGGCCTTTGGATTAACTGTCGTTACTGATCAGACCGGCAATTTTGACGGACCTTTGGCGGGTGTTTTAACTGCCATGATCTATACGGATGCGGCTCTACTGGTTGTTATGCCCTGTGATTCGCCGTTAATTAAAGCTGAACATTTGCAAAAACTGTTAGCCGCACGCGCAGAAAATAATGCCGATGCCGCTGTCGCTTTTGATGGAAAACGCTTGCATCCGGTTTTATTAGCCATTAAAACATCGTTAAAATCCAGCTTGCAAGACTATTTGGCCAGTGGACAACGTAAAGTTGACCGCTGGCTGGAACAACAAAAAATGGTGAAAGTTGACTTTAGCAACGAACCTGAGATATTTACTAACATCAATACCCTGACAGAGTTATCCGAACTTGAGGCCAAAGGTGAATTGATGCATTATAAGGAAAACCAACCCATGCACATCGGCCGCACGATAAACTCTGTACAATCCCCGATTATTCCGGTTATCGGCGAATGGACGCGCAACATGCCAGGCACTTTATCTTTAGGTCAAGGCATGGTGTCCTATCCTCCGCCCGCTGCTGCACTGCAAGCCATCCGCGATTTCGGTACGCGGCAGGAAGATCATCTATACGGTTCACCGCTTGGCTATGGACGCCTTCTGGAATTGGTCGAGGCAAAACTACACAGCGATAACAACATAGACTGCACCAGCGGCTACCGCGTCATGGTCACCGCAGGTTCCAACATGGGGTTTTTGAATGTCTTGCTGGCAATTGTCGACCCCGGTGATGAAATCATCTTGCCCCTGCCCTACTACTTCAATCAGGAGATGGCGGTGCGGATGCTCAACTGCACACCTGTCCCTGTGCCAACTGATGCCGGCTATCAATTACAGCTCGATGCCTTACGCGCCGCAATCACCGGAAAAACCCGAGCCATCGTTACCGTTTCGCCCAATAATCCCAGTGGCGCCGTGTATCCTGAAGCCGATCTTCGCGCCGTTAACCAGTTATGCAAAGAACACGGCTTGTATCATATCAGCGATGAAGCCTACGAATACTTCACTTACGGAGAAGCCCGGCATTTCTCTCCCGGCAGCATTTCAGGCGAGGAGAAACACACTATTTCCCTTTACTCGCTTTCGAAAACCTACGGATTCGCCAGTTGGCGTGTTGGCTATCTGGTCATGCCGGAAGCGCTGTTGCCTTCGCTACTGAAAGTGCAGGATACCAATTTGATTTGTCCACCGCTGATTACCCAATACGCGGCGATAGGTGCGTTGGAGACAGGTTCGTCTTACTGCAAAACCCGTCTCCAACAGCTGGCAAAAATCCGCACCCAGGTTACTGCACTGTTACAATCCTTGAACGGCGTGCATATCGTCGAAACCCAAGGCGCATTTTATTTGCTGCTGAAACTGGACACCAAAAAAAATGATTTGCAATTGGTAAAATCGTTAATCAGCGATTTCAAAGTTGCTGTGATTCCGGGCTGTGCCTTTGGTTTAGACGACGGTTGTTATCTGCGTGTCTCTTATGGAATGCTTGATGAAGACACTACCAAAATTGCTGTCCACCGTTTGGTTGAGGGACTTGGGAAACTTTGCTGACAAAGTTGCTAAGTAACAGGCACGAAATAGGTACGCGATGCATACCCTTGACTTTTTACTGTGGCAAGTTAGGCGTTGCCGGATATCTATAATACCGGGTTTTATCGGCCGTTGTGCTTTTCTCATTAGCCGACAGACTAGTGTTTTTAGCAGCGGCCTCTTTAACCACAGGCTTAGTTGCTATAGCAGTTGGCTCTTTAACCTGTGGTTTAACCACGATAGCAGCTGCCTCTTTAACCTGTGGTTTAATCAAGATAGCAGCCTCCTCTTTAATCTGTGGTTTAGTCACTTTAGCTGTTGCCTCTTTAATCTGTGGCTTAGTCACTTTAGCTGTGGCTTCTTTAACCTGGGGCTTAGTTAATTTAGCAGTTTTCTCTTTAGCTACTGGCTTAGTCACTTTAGCAATTGCCTCTTTATCCAGCGGCTTAGCCTTTTTGATATTTGAAACTTTAGTAACTGGCTTTACCTTTTTGGTATTTGTTTCTTTAACGACCGGTTTTACATGTTCGGCAATTATCACATTAGCCACAGGTTTAGGAATTTCATTAACCGGCACAGGCAATGTATTGTTTATTAAAGGTGACAGTGTTGGCTTAAGAAACTTGACTATTTGTACTGGTAATGAACTGGTAAAGTGATACAACCCGGCATTATCCCCCTCGACATAGGCAGTGATTACACCAAAAAAACGCTCTCCGAGGAAAAATGTAAATGTAGCAGCACGACTGATAAATTTCGACTCAATCAAACGGCCACCTGCACCCCATATTTCCTTGCGATGATCCCCCGTTCCGGTTTTGCCGCCCACCGATAACAATTTACCCTCGGCATCGGCGTATATGCCATTAAGACGACCTGCTGTTCCACCTTGGACCACGCCGATCATCGCACCTCGTGAAACCTTAGCGATTTCCGGAGCAAATATACGCTTACCTTGATCCGGTTTCTTGTTCATTATGGTTTCATAGGGTGTTCCCTGGGCGTAATGCAAACTCTCAAACCGGACAACGGGTAATTTTATACCGTCATTGAGTAAAATACCCGTGAGTTCTGCCAGCGCAGCCGGCCTGTCGCCAGATGCGCCTATGGCTGTCGCATAAGAAGGTGTTAATGCCCCGAACGGATAACCCACGCGTTTCCAGGCGCGGTGAATTTCTTTAAAGGCCTCTTCCTCCAGCAAGGTCATGATCCGGCGCTGCTGAGCGACCTTTTTATGATTCTTAAAGAGCCATCGATAAACTTGCTGACGCTGCTCTAAACTGGCCTCCATAACTTCATCGCGCGTGGCTTTGGGGTGTTGAGCTAAATAACCCACCAGCCATAATTCCAGCGGATGAATTTTGGTAATATAGCCCTGATCTTGTAAATCAAATTTCTCTATCGAGTATTTATCGTACAGATCATAGACATCTTCATTGTCCAGAGCCGCTTTGGGCAAATGCGTTTTAAGATAAGCAAGGAGCGCCGTTTCGTCATTATCGGGGTAAACAGCCCGATACAGCATGGTAAGGCGAGAAGCCTTGGGAAACACTCTTTTGGTAAGCATATCCATAGCTTCCCCGGAAGTCTTGCCCTGGTACCTGGTGTAAAAACGCCTTAAATAAGTGCCTCCTTCGTTATCTGCAAATCGTTGCAGATATTCTTGGCGCTTTGGATCATCAGGGCTTTCAAGCCAACGAGCTAAACCATCCGGTTTATAAAGATGGTGATAAACAACGTCACGCATCAAACGAATGAAGACCAGATTCACAGAATCACGCAAAGCATCTCGTACTGACATGATTTTAGAATTTTCGTCTTTAGTAAAATTATTAAAAACATGAAGGCCGCCGCCAGTGAAAAAATACTCACCAGGACTGGCTGAATAGCGTCTATCCAAAGCCTGGTTAAGCAAATCCTCCAAGCTGATTTTGGGTGTTGTTCTTAACTTTTCAATCACCCATGCAGACAAATAATCACGAGGGTGCAGTTCAACCTGGCTTAGTTCCTGTGCAGAACGATCTTTATACTGATTATAGATATCGGTAATCAATTCCAGATAATGCACCATCGTCCGAAGCTTAGAGGTGGAGCCCAGATCCAGCCGTATACCTTCGTTTATATCAAGGGGCTGATCGTAATTATCGGTCTGCACGCGCAATAAATTACCCGTTTTACCCCGTTCAAATAACATTAAGCTATAGACTATGGGGGCAAGATCAGTGTTTTCATTAAGCATCCTGAAACCGAGTATACCCGCATTACGTGCTTCGCTTGGCTGGCTTAGCAGTCTTAGCGCGTTGGTAACGGCTTGTTGGGCGCCATAGTCAATCGTGGTTTTAACGGTTAAATCCAGGCGATCCAGTTCATAATTGGACTTTACACCCAGCGCCTTGGCAAGGCGGGTGCGCAATACATTTTGCGTCTTTTTTTCGGTCATAAATTTGGCCGGTTCAGACATTGTCATGGGTGGACGTACACTAGGAACCTGCAAGGCCGCATCCCTCAGTGCCGTTGAAATGACACCCTGTTCGGCCAATAACCGCAAATAGCTGTCGGTAAGATTCTGTAATGCATCATAACCCCGTCCCAGCAGATAGGTAGGTCTTCTCTGTGACAACAAGATGCCCAACACCTGACGGTAAGCTTGTGCCTGTTGTGGTGTAATCTGCTCATGTGACTTGAGCGCCTCAGGACTGAGCAACTTATTGACCTCGGCAAAATCAGCACCAAACCAGGCCGACAAGCCATCGCCCAAACCATGAATTTCTCCTAACTTAGGCGTGGCAGCAAGAGGCATGGAGTTCAAATAAGAAAGGGCAATCTCCTGCCTCATTTCTCGCGTGTCCCGGCCCATCATGTATGCTCGCACAGACGCTGTACCCATCTGGCGAAATTTATCCACAATCGAATTCGTATATCCACCCTTCGAATGACGATACTTTTCCAACTGGGTAGCCAAAGTACTGCCGCCCGCCACATTGCTGATTGCTCCGAATTTATGAGCCACTAATTGCAAACTGGCAAAGCCCAGGCGATCCCACTCGATAGCCGGATTAACGGTGTTATGCTCTTCGCTCAGTAACTCCCGGTTCTCTATGAAAAGCAAAGTGTCCAGAATCAACGGCGGAATGGCTTTAAAATTCGGGTAGCCGTAAGCAGGGAATACGGCATTAAAGACGACCTGATCAGCTTTGTCGGTGATACGAAGTCCAGCCTGGGTTTTCTCGTGATAAATGTTGAATAATCCGTAATTAGCCAGTTCATTCATCATCGGCGAAAATGCGGCTTGCGAAGTAATAGTAAAGCCGGCATTCTCTAATCGCTTAATGACCTCAGGTAA
>JBBQCU010000120.1:0-8558 GCA_038319065.1 Methylococcales bacterium | reverse complement strand
CCATGGAAAAACTCGCACAGCTCAAAAAAATGTTTGAAGCGGAATTAATCTCTGACGAGGAATATGCCGAGAAGAAAAAAGCCATTCTGGATACGCTTTGATTCAATTTTAGTTATATCCAACTTCGTTTTAGTCTTTGTCAATAGTTGCGGCAAAAGCTTCAAAGCCGTTTATTGATTTTATCGAAAGCTTTTGAGTTTTTCAGTAATTTCATAAGCTTGTTTATATATAGCCTGGGGCCGGATAAGCGAATTTTAAGCCATTTCTTAGCCAATTTAAGTCTTGCCACGACTCTTTGGTGAATAGCGCTCATTTTAATCTTAACAATAATTGATATGACCAAATCGTAAGCTTGTTTAAACCAGCCGAATGTCATGAGTTTTTCTTCCGATACGCGAAAGAGCCAAAAAGTAAATGCGGCAACCGGAATTTTTCCTGCATAAAGTGCCGTCCCGGCGATTATCTTGCCTGTGCCTATAAGCTTCAGCGCGAAAATGCCCAGCAACTCCACCTGGGTAAATAAGGCTAAAAAAAGCACCAGCAAAACATGGCGATTGAGCTTATTTATAAGCTCCTCGGCTTCTTGTAAAATCGAAAGACCATGTATAAAAGTGTAAATTGGCTCGGCAATATTATCCCAAATCAACTCTTCCAGAACGATATAAATAGTCACCAATATTCCTAAAGCGATATCGGTGATTTTGGCGATGATTTTTATTAACATAATCCGATTCTCAGAATACTTATTGTCAGCGGTTTATTGTATAGCAATTGTCTAACCCTGCTAAAATATTGGTTCATTTCAAACCAGGCAAGGAAATGAGGGATCGAGTGATTGCTGCGAGCATAAAATATTTTTCAATAACTTTACAATCCTGACGGTTTATATGAACGTAATACATGGCACCTGGATTCCAGAAAACACCCAAGACTTTATTCAATCGGGTGCTTTTTATCTGTGGGTAGAAAGCGACGACGTTCGAAAAAACATTAAAATACCGCTTCATCCGCAACACCTGGCAGAAAAGCCTTGTTTAGAATATTTAAAAAATGAGTTAGCGCTAAATCCACTGAGTGCAGGGCATGGGGCGTTACTCTCATTACGCTTGCCTACCTTTGCAGATAAGCCGCTGCCGTCGCCCGAGCTCCAGCGTGTTGAAGTTGACGGCACGGTGACACTACAAAACTGGCAGGTCTACGCTTATCCATTGCCAGCGCCTCTAAAAGCGATTAATAACATCCATTTTTTGTGTTGTTACCAGACCGCCAATAGCCGTATTGGAAGCGACTTTTTATTTTGGTATTACTTTAGCCAATCGTTAAAGCAAATCCTGGCCAAGGATCATTATATTCCTCTGCTAGTGAGCAAAAAGGCGGGTAAGAAAATCGAGCTGTATCGGCGCTGGCAAGCGGTATCCAGCAACTATGAAAGCCTGATACAGAGTGCTATTGCTCAAATGCCGCTGGCTTGCAGTCAACAGTTTAAACCGGAATCGTTGTTACGGCATTTTGCTGAAGTGGTGATTAATGAACTGCTAACTGCGGCCGCATTGGAGATGCCGCAAATTTTCACTAAAAAAATTCAGGATGATTTTTTAGCAACCATTTTACTGGAAAAGCAAAACGCGGAGCCGATGAGAACCTGTCAACAGCTTCCAGATGAGTTTAAACACTGGCAGCAATGGCAGCAAAAACTGCTTGGAATCGAGGCGCAAAGTACCCTGCAATTAGGCTTGCAATTGCTTGAAGCGGATGCCGCGGCTATTGACCAGTGGCGTTTGGTTTTCTTTCTTTCCTCACACAAAGACCCCTCGCTTAAACTGGATTTGGATGATTTTTGGTCACATAAAAATCACTTTCATGACATGCTACAGCAGCAATTCGGCGAGGCTATTGAGCAGCAGATTTTAATTAATCTGGCACAAGCCGCACGTATTTATCCCAAATTATGGCAGGGCATGGAAGGCAGCGAGCCGGCTAGTGTGCAGCTAAATTTGGATGAAGCCTTTGAGTTCCTGAAAGAAAGCGCGTGGATCTTGGAAGATGCCGGTTTCAAAATCATTATACCGGCGTGGTTGACGCCCAAAGGCCGCCGCCGGGCGAAGGTTCGTCTGCGTTCGGGTGGCAAAAGCAAATCTGCGACAGCGAGTGCGCAAGCCTATTTTTCCATGGAGACGCTGACCGATTATCATTACGAGCTGGCCATCGGCGACGAAACGCTGACTCCTGAAGAATGGCAACAGTTGGTAGATGCCAAAGCACCATTGATACATTTTCGCGGCCAATGGATGGAGCTGGATCGCGAGAATATGCAGGACATGCTGGCCTTTATGCAACAGCAAAACGACGATACCCCCGAGCTATCGGTGCAGGAGCTGTTGAAAAAGCTGGCCGAAGAGTCCGACAGTTTTGAATTGGACGTTCACGACAGCCTGGCGCAGATGCTGGCAAAGCTATCCGATAATAGCCAACTGGAATTGATCGATAATCCGGAAAAACTCAACGCAGAACTTCGGGATTATCAAAAGCGCGGCGTGGCCTGGTTGCGTTATCTGGAAAACCTGGGGTTAAACGGTTGCCTGGCCGATGACATGGGTTTGGGTAAAACCATGCAAGTCATTAGTCTGTTAGTTCTGGAACGTGAGCAAACCCCGTCAGGCCCTACGCTACTGATTGCCCCCACTTCCGTCATTGGCAACTGGCAAAAGGAAATTGAAAAGTTTGCCCCGCAGTTGACCACGCTGATTCATCACGGCAGCGAACGTGAACACGATGCCGAAGCTTTCAAGCAACTGTGCTTACAGCATGATTTGCTGATCACCTCTTACACCCTCGCGCGTAAAGACAGCAAATTACTGGGTGCGTTGCAGTGGCGGCGCATCGTGCTGGACGAGGCGCAAAACATTAAAAATCCCAAAGCCGCACAAACCAAAGCCATTTTGAAACTCAATGGCGATTCCCGTCTGGCGCTAACAGGTACGCCGGTAGAAAACCGCCTGATGGATTTATGGTCGATTTTTAATTTCCTTAACCCCGGCTATCTGGGCAAACAAGCGCAATTTCGCAAAACCTACGAGTTGCCGGTACAGCGGGATAACGACCCGAGACAGTCGGCCATCTTGAAAAAACTCATCCAGCCTTTTATCTTGCGGCGATTGAAAACCGACAAAGCCATCATCAAGGATTTACCCGAAAAAATTGACAACAAGATTTACTGCAATCTCAGCAAGGAACAAGCTTCCTTGTATGAAGTCGTCGTGCAAGATGTGGTTACCCAATTAGAGGACGCAGAGGGTATTCAACGTCAGGGCTTGATGCTGTCCACCTTGATGAAACTGAAACAAATCTGCAATCATCCGATGCAGTTTTTACAGGATGGCAGCGCCTTCACTCCGGAGCGTTCGCATAAGCTGGAGCGCATCAGCGAAATGCTCGAAGAAGCCATGGCGCAAGGCGATAGCGTGTTGGTATTTACCCAGTTTACCGAAATAGGCGAACACCTGGAACGTTATCTGGCACGCGAAAAACACTATAAAACCCATTACTTGTATGGCGGCACGCCGCGTACTAAACGCGAACAAATGATCAGTGATTTTCAGGACCCGGAAACGGGCCCTGCGGTTTTTATCCTGTCGCTCAAAGCCGGCGGTGTCGGCATCACCCTGACCCAGGCTAATCATGTGTTTCATTTTGATCGCTGGTGGAATCCTGCCGTTGAAAACCAGGCCACTGACCGGGCCTTTCGTATCGGCCAGAAGAAAAATGTCTTCGTGCATAAATTTGTCACCCTGGGAACACTGGAAGAACGCATCGATCAAATGATCGGCGACAAGCAAAAAATGGCCGACAGTATTGTCGGCAATGACGAAAGCTGGCTGACAAAGCTCGATAATCAGGCGTTTAAAGAACTGATTGCCCTCAATAAACACAGCATTATGGAAGATTGACATGAGCAAATACGCAAAAACCTGGTGGGGACAGCGCTTTATTGAAGCGGTGGAAGATTTTACCGACAGCGGCCGTTTGCAGCGTGGGCGTTCCTATTCCACCGACAACCGGATCAAACAATGGATACTCAAAGATGGCAAAGTCGAGGCGAAACTGCGTGGGAACATCAATCCCTATTTTGGCGTTTATAAAGAGCCGACATATAAAGTCAGTGTGCAAATGACCCACCTGTCTGGGGTTCAATGGCAAAAAATCATTCAAAAACTTACGCAACGAGCCAGTTTTATCGCCAGATTGTTGCTCAACGAAATCCCGGAAAACATTGAAAATGTTTTTGCCGATGCCGGTGTCCACTTACTACCAAATAGTTACAAAGATTTTAAAGTGGCCTGCGATTGCCCGGATTACGAAGTCCCGTGTAAACATATTGCCGGCGTTTGTTACCGCTTGGCCGGGCAATTAGACCAGGATCCGTTCCTGTTATTTGAAATGCGCGGCCTGCCACCTGAACAATTGTTAGAGGAGTTAGCCAGTTCACCCTTAGGGAAGGTTTTAAGTGATGCTAAAAGTAGTGCGACTGTCGAATTGGTGCCGGTGGCCAGTTTTTACACCCGTCCTGTACTCACAGAACTTCCTCAGGAAATCAGCCTCAAAGACTTTTGGCAGGGACAGCAGCCTTTACCCAAAAGCATAGAACCCAGCCAGCCAGCGACTATCCCCGCCATGTTGATTAAAAAAGGTGGTGATTTTCCCGCGTTTTGGCACAAACAAAACTCCTTTATTGAGGTCGTGGAAGATTTTTATGTCAGGATGCGCAAGGCTACTTTGAAAGGCCTATGATTTTCTGCGGATTTAATTACAACAACCGAAATAAACGGGCATGGCTATTGATCAATCAACCAAAGCTCTCTATTAAGCTAAAGCCACGTAAATATCCGCTTCAATTAACATACCGGTTAATCTAAACCCAACAAATCCACCCTTGCAGAAAAACCGGCAGGAAACGCAATCAAAGCGGATAAAATTCAAAGGACTTCCACCCTAACACCATGAACCAGCAACAAATCAAACAACTTGAAACCGAACTCTGGGCCAGTGCTGACAATCTGCGGGCTAATTCCAAGCTGACAGCAGCGGAATATAAAGACCCCGTGTTAGGCTTGATACTGTTGCGTTATGCGCAAAACCGTTATGAGCAAGCCAAGATTGCTATTGAAGCGGCTATGCCGGAAACCCCGCGCGGCAAACTGAAACCCACTAAAGAACACTATTTGGCGGCAGGCGCCATGCGGGTGCCGGAACAGTCGCAATATGACTATCTCGCCAATCTGCCGGAAGGTGTTGGTATTTGCGAAGCCCTGAATACTGCGATGCGGCTGATTGAAGAGGAATACACCGATCTGGCCGGTATCCTGCCGAAAAACTATCAGGAAATGGACCCGGACTTACTGCGCGAACTGATCCGGGTGTTCAACAAGGATTCGGTTAAAAACCTGACCGGCGATGTATTTGGCCGCATTTACGAATACTTTTTGATGAAGTTCTCAATGAGCGGCGCGGGTGCGCAGGAAGGCGGCGAGTTCTTCACGCCGCCATCATTGGTGCAATTGATCGTTAACCTGATCCAGCCGGACCACGGCATTATTCATGATCCTGCCTGCGGTTCCGGCGGCATGTTCGTGCAAACCGGGCACTTTATCGAAGAGCACGGCGGTAAAAGCGTCAACGAAACCAACAAATGCTACGGCACCGAACTAAAATCCAACAACGCCAAACTGGCGAAAATGAACCTCGCCATTCACGGCATTGAAGGCAAAGTCATCGAAAGCAACAGCTTTTACACCGACCCGCACGATCTGGTTGGCAAATGCGACTTTGTCATGGCTAATCCGCCGTTTAACGTCAACAAAGTCGATAAAGACAAGGACTATGTCAAGACCGATCCACGGCTTTTTAAAGATATTGGTATCCCCAAAGCCGATAACGGCAACTATTTGTGGATACAGTATTTTTACCATTACCTCAACGCCACAGGCCGCGCCGGATTCGTTATGGCAAGCTCGGCTACCGATGCGGGCAACACCGAAAAAGCCATCCGCCAGAAACTGATAGCAACCGGTGCCGTGGATTGTATTGTCTCAGTGGGCAATAACTTTTTCTACACCCGCTCGCTGCCTTGTCATGTGTGGTTTCTGGATCGCGGCAAGCGCGTAGAAAACCGCGACAAAATCCTGATGATCGATGCGCGCTACACCTTCCGCAAAGTCAACACCACCATCAATGACTACTCGCCCGGTCAGTTGCTGACCTTTACCGCCATCATGAATGCCTATCGCGGCGACCCGCAGGCGATTAAAGCCGCGGCCGGGCAATTGCAAGCGCAGGCTATCGAACAAGCCATCACTCTGGCGGAAGCGGTTAATGCCTTGCGGCTACATTGTGCCGATAGCATTGCCCGTAATGCGGCATTGGATTTTAGCGCGGCACAGGCAGAACTGGTGCAGGAGTTAAGCATAAACAAGCCCTCTCCAAAGGGAGAGGGTTGGGTGAGGGGAAATGCAAATAAGCAACAAAGCCAATTTAAATCCCCTCATCCTAACCTTATCCCTGAGGGAGAAGGAACTGATACTCTGGATTATACCGCTTGTCATTCGTTGTTAAGCATATTTGAAAATCCCGTTACCACGCTGGCAGATTTGCTGGAAGCCTACAAAACCCGACTGGATGCCGATAAAAAAAACCTGGACAAAAAAGATAGCGCGGGAAAGAAACAACTGGATGAGCAAAGCAAACTGCTGCGTGAATTAAACGGCGCGATCAACGCTTATCAAAACCAGTACACCAAAAACCAGGTTGGCGAACCAATACTTGATTACAAACAAGCCCTGAAAGACTGGCATCACCTGCTGGTATATTTCCCTGATGGACAATATGCCGATTTCGAAGGCTTGTGCAAAATCGTCGATCTGGCGGAGGTTGAAGAGAACCACTACAGCCTGACGCCGGGGCGATATGTTGGGTATAGCATAGAGGTGGATGAGGAGTTTGATTATCAAAAAAGGTTGAGGGAGATTCGATCTGAGTTAGCTCGATTGAATCAAGAATCGAATTGCTTGTTGCAAACTATTCAGGATGTGTCCTTATGAATAGTCATATGAACAATGTTCCAATCAGCGAGTTTGCAATTGTAATCGGCGGTTATGCGTTTAAGTCTGAAGATTTCATTGAAGAAGGTATTCCAGTTATAAAAATTAAAAACATTGGAAACAAAAAGCTTTCTTTTGAGGAAACCGATTATCTTCCCCATAGTTTTTTAGATATTCCCAATAAATTCAAAATTAAATTTGGGGATGTTCTTATATCAATGACAGGGTCTCATATCACTCAACCTAACTCTGCCGTTGGACGTGTTGCTCGCTCATATTCGAGAGAAATATCATTGTTAAACCAACGGGTCGGAAAGATGCAAGTCAATCCAAAAAAATGTGATCTTGGATTCTTGTATCACTATATGTCGTCTGATGTCTTTAGGGATCAAATTGGCTTAAGGTCAAGAGGAGCCGCCAATCAGGCCAATGTTAGTGGAAAGGACATTGAAGGTATTCCTATTCCAAATTTCTCTTTGGAAGCACAACGAAAAATCGCCACCATCCTATCCGCCTACGACGACCTGATTGAAATCAACTTAAATTGCATTAAGCTGCTCGAAGAAATGGCGCAAATCACCTACGAAGAGTGGTTTGTGCGCCTGAAATTCCCAGGTCACGAAACCACACCGATGGATTCGGAAACGGGTTTGCCTGAAGGGTGGGAAAGACGCTCTCTATTAAGTGTGGCAGTTTTTTTAAATGGCTATGCTTTCAAGCCAGAAGATTTAGGTGAAAACGGTTACCCTATAATAAAAATCAAAGAAATCAAGAATGGTGTTGAAAGTTCGACTCCGCGCAATGAAGGCAAAGATCTTCCTAAGAAATTCATAATTGACGAAGGCGATATTTTGTTTTCTTGGTCTGCTTCATTAGAAGTTGTTATTTGGCAATATGAAACAGGATTACTGAATCAGCATTTATTTAAAGTAATACCTATCTATGACATCCCAAAATCATTCTTATTTTTGGCATTGAGAGAATCTCTTCCAATTTTCAACAATTTGACTACCGGTGCGACAATGAAGCACATAAAAAGGAAAGAATTGGATTTTGTTAAGATAATCGTGCCGCATAAAGACTTACTTGATGAGTTTAATAAATTTGCCGACTCTACATTTCTAGAGGTTCTAAATTTAAATAGACAAATTAGATTTCTCAAAGAAGCCCGCGACATCTTCTTACCCCGCCTGATGACCGCCATGATTGATGTTGAGCAGTTAGTGCTTCCACATACTCTTCAAGTTGAAGGGGGCATTTGTGATGAAATTATCTGAAGTCATTGCCACCATTGAGAATTACGCCATTTGCGCTGGTTCCCAAGCTCCAGAGACTGTGAAAGTATCCTAAATCCAGACGGCTTTTAAGCCGTCCTCCGTAGCATTTTTTAGAAATTCCGGGGGTTGTCTTATAATGACCGTTAATTTTTGCCTAAACAAGGTCAAACCCCGTCATTTTTTACGC
>JBBQCU010000119.1:0-8657 GCA_038319065.1 Methylococcales bacterium | reverse complement strand
CCTTCATTGTTACGCTTACAGGGATGTTTACAGTTGCGTTTGGCTTGCCAGGGTTGCGTGTCGGCGCGATACCATTGTTATTTCTAATCTTCATGGTGCCATTCCCCCAGTTTATTCTAAATAACCTGTCTGCAAAAATGCAGTTGATTTCATCATGGATAGGTGTGGAGTTTATTCGTGCCTGCGACATCATGGTTTATCTCGAGGGTAACGTGATCGATCTGGGTAGCTATAAATTACAGGTAGTTGATGCCTGCAGCGGTCTCCGTTACTTATTTCCTTTGGCCAGCCTCTCTTTTCTGTGCGCTTATTTGTTTAAAGGCCCTTTTTGGCAAAAAGCGCTAATTTTTCTTTCTTCAGCGCCGTTGACCATTTTTATGAACAGCTTTCGCATTGGTGTGATAGGCATCATGGTGGATAACTGGGGAACAGAAATGGCAGAAGGCTTTTTACATGATTTTGAAGGCTGGATTATCTTTTTACTTTGTATGGTGTTGTTGTTTATTGAAATGTGGCTGTTTTCCAGGATGAGTGGAAAAAAAGTGCCATTTAACGAGCTGGTTTTAATTCCAAGCGAATGGTCAGGCAATGCAAAACAGGCTAACCTTGAGATTATCTTTAATAAATCGATATTTTTGTTGTTGTTATTGCTCTGCGGGACAGCCATTGGGTCCAATTATATACAAGGACGGGAGGACACTATTCCGGCACGCAAAGCTTTTCTTAACTTTCCATTACACTTGGGAAAATGGCAGGGACGTAATGACTATCTTAACCAATACTATCTGGATGAACTTAAATTAACAGACTATGCAATCATTAATTATGCTCAGCCGGAATCAGGCGATGGTGTCAATTTTTATAGCGCCTATTACCAGACTCAACGCAGAGGTGTTGCGGTACACTCTCCCAAAGGGTGTATCCCCGGTGATGGCTGGCAAATTACGCAGTTTGGACAGCGCGTTATTCCGGATATCAAACTCGATGGTAATACGCTTCAGGTAAATCGCGCTATTATTCAAAAGGGTGACAACAGGCAATTGGTTTACTACTGGTTTCAACAGCGGGGCAGGACAATAACCAATGAATATTTAGTAAAATGGTATTTGTTTTATGATGCCATTACCATGAACCGTACTGACGGTTCCTTAATAAGGCTGGTTACTAACGTTGGAGAAACCGAGGATATTGACGTTGCAGATCAGCGTTTGCATTCATTTATGAAAGATCTTGTGCCTGAATTGCCTGCTTATCTACCAGGTAAATTAGTTGCCGGATGAATTTAATAAAAAGAAACAGGGTTGTCAAAAGTTCTCATTATTTCAGACTGGCTGAGATTGAAACACGCCTGTGTGATTTTTGATCATCCTAAAACGGCTAAAGTCAAATAAAACTAAATTTCATAATACAAACACTGATCATTTATGCCACAAAAATTTATCCTTGGTTACAATAACTACATGATGATTATGCTCCAAAATTGCAGGCAATACCTTAATAAATTGACTATTCTGGGCATAAACTTCCCCGTAATGGATTACCTTTCTAGTCTGGATTTATTTAAGCAATGGATCGCATCACGAGAGCCGCATCAAGTATGCGTTGCCAATGTATATACCTTGGTAACCAGTCTTAACGATAAGGAATTGAGAGACATTAATAACCGCTCGTTAACTCTAATGGACGGGTTGCCGCTAGTCTGGTATGCCCGAGCCGTGCGCGGGGAGAAAATCAAGGAACGGGTTAGTGGTCCGGAGCTGATGTTGCTCTGTTTGGACCAAGGTCGCATGCATGGTTGGAAGCATTTTTTTCTCGGTGGTAAAGAGGAAGTTTTAACAGATTTGCTGAGCGCTATGCAGTCGCGTTTTCCGGGTGTGGACATTGTCGGTTCGCATTCGCCGCCTTTCCGTCCTTTGTCTGTTGAAGAAGATGAACGGTTGGTTACCTTGATCAATCAGCACCAACCTGATTTTCTGTGGGTAGGCTTGGGCGCGCCCAAGCAGGAAAAGTGGATTGCCGTTCATTTTGACAAGATTCATATTCCTGTCCAAATTGGTGTGGGCGCTGCGTTTGATTTTCATTCCGGACATATCCCTCGGGCGCCACTATGGATGCAAAATTCAGGGCTTGAGTGGTTATACAGAATGCTAAAAGACCGGCGATTAATTAAGCGTTATATCTCTACGAATCCCGTGTTTTTGGCGTTGTTTTTGCGGGATTTTGTTTCAGTTAATCTGCGAAAAATAGCAGGCAGGTAACTTTTTTCGGAGTGTTAACCCTTTCCCTCTGGATAGGGCTTATTCTGTGTACATCTATGTAAGTTGAAATCCGAACTTTGTTTATAGTGTTAGGTTATTTCCCGGAATTTTGGTGCATAATCGAATGGTAGCTAATGTCAGTAAGGATAAAGTTTTATGAAATACATAGTGAACATTTGGATTTTAGCAAGTCTGTGCCTTGGTTCCGCAGCCATGGCGACCGATTATTACGTTAACCCAAAAGGTAATGATTTATGGTCCGGCACCTTAAAACAGCCAACTATCAAACGAACCGATGGCCCATTTAAAACGCTTGAGCGTGCCAAACTAGCCATCAGGACTCTAAAAAAAACGCATACCTTTAATGATAAAGTTACCGTTAATATAGCCACTGGACGGTATTACCCAAGTCAGCCGCTGAATTTTAATGTTATGGATTCCGGATTACCCGGCAGGGAAATACTGTGGCAAGCCGAACCCGGTTCGCAAGTGACCATCAGTGGTGGGTTGTCTGTTACTTGCAAAAAACGTAATGCCAGGTTTTGGGATTGCCCGCTTACAAAACTGCCTGACAGCACCGCATATTTTGATACCGGGCGCATCAAGGGTAACACCCCAAAATTTGAATTATTTGTAAACGATCAAAAATTGGAGTTGGCCCGTTGGCCTGATCAAGATTGGGCACACATCAAAATGCCGCTAGATCGAAATACGCAATTTTCTGTCATGGAGACAATGCCGGCGCTAACCGGGGACATCAAAGCCGCCCAAGTGCATATATTTCCGGGCAATGACTGGTATGATCAATATATCGGCATTGACTCAGTCAATCAGTCAACCAATGCCATCAAACTA
The DNA here is from genome assembly GCA_038319065.1 of Methylococcales bacterium. Taxonomy (GTDB): domain Bacteria; phylum Pseudomonadota; class Gammaproteobacteria; order Methylococcales; family Methylomonadaceae; genus Methylobacter_C. The sequence continues at coordinate 5,544 of JBBQCU010000119.1, read as the reverse complement.
TCGGCATCAACTGCCTATGCGCTGGCCAGCGGCAGGCGATTTTATATTCAAAACCTGCCCTCTTTGTTAAACGCGGCGGGCGAATGGATAGTCGATGATACTGCCAAAAAGATTACTTTTATCCCTCCGGCAGGAATGACCCCCAAAGTGGCTTTTCTGTCATCCTTGCCCAATATACTGATTGCGGAGGATGTTAGCTATTTAACGTTTAAAAATATTAGTTTTCAGCACAGCACGGGTACAGGTATCACAGTAAAAAATGCCAACAACGTCGTTATGGATCAATTGGATGTTAACAGCATCGGTGGCACAGGGGTGGAAATAAAAAATGGCCAAAATGTGCAACTGAGCAACAGCAAAATTCATCATACCGGTGCGAAGGGAGTTATTGTTTCCGGCGGTAATAGAAATACCCTACAAGCTTCAGGGCATGTTGTTAATAATAACCATATCCATCACATGGGCACAGTGATACTGACCTACTCATCAGGCGTTGAAATCAATGGCGTGGGTGTTAAAGTGGCACATAATTTGTTGGAGCAGGGCGCGGGAACAGCCATTTTGCTTACCGGCAATGAACATTTAATTGAAAAAAACGAACTGCATCATTTCTGCTTACAGGCTTCGGATTGCGGGGCCATCTACTCAGGGCGTGACTGGTCATGGCGCGGTAATATCATTCGTGACAACTACATTCATGACATTATCGGCTATGGAATGAAGAGTGTGGATGTCGCAAAAAACCAGGTAGTTTATCAATCACCTGGCGGTGCTGTTGGCGTGTACCTGGACGATGGCGCCAGTGGTTTTGATATCAAAGGCAACATTTTTGAAAATGCCGGATCCATGGCCCTTCAAGTAGGCGGTGGACGAGACAATAAAATAGTTAACAACTACTTTAAAACTAATGAGTATGCTGTTTGGGTTGATGATCGCTGGCCGGCTTATGATTGGAATCAAAATCAAAAAAACCTTGAAGCTTCACCCTACAAAACCGCCCTATGGCAGCAGGAATATCCGGAATTGGCTGCGCCGATGCACAATAAAACCTGGCCGGAAGGGAATAGAATTGAGCGTAATGTTATCGTGACCAGCAAACCAGGTGGTTTATCGTTTCGCTATTATGTGCCGAAGGACTCTGCTGTTATAGGGCATAATTTAATCTGGTCCGCCACCGGTAAACTTGCAGTCGATTATAAGGTATTGGAATTGAATAAAAAGGTTGGCGGGGCTTCCTGGCAGCAATGGATAGCAGAGGGAATTGAACAAGGCAGCATTGTGGCCGATCCCTGCGTAACCATCAGAGACAAAAAAATGATCACCTGCCCAAATTCGCCAATCAAAGATATAGGCTTTACCCCATTGCCGGCTGATATAGGCTTGATTCGGTAACAGGCGGTTGCGCCGATTCCCAGGAGGTTGGGAACGAGCATAGTCAGCTGTCATTTGTCAAAGCAGCCTCATAAATTGCCATCAGCTCAGCATAATTCCGTTCCGCTGTATATTTTGCAAGAAAAGTGCGCCGTGCATTGTCGCCGAGTTTTTGCGTTTGTTGCGGATTATCAAGCAGCCATTTCGCTTTATCGGCTAAATCGCTCGCGTCGCCTGGTGCAAATAGCAAGCCTGTTTCGCCGTCCCTGATAATGTCGGCCATGCTGCCCAGCCTTGATGCGAGTACCGGCAAACCATGTGCGAAAGCCTCGACCAGTACCAACGGAAAGCCCTCATACCATTCGGAAGGCAGCACCAGAAACGCGGCCCTTTGCATCAACTCACTGATCTCGGCTGCATTTTTCCTGCCTAATGGGGCGATATTGTTTTTGCTTTTTAACAAAGCCTCAAGCGGGCCGCGGCCCGCCACTTTTAACAAGGTTTGATCATCCATTGACGACCAGGCTTCCAGCAAGGTTTTTATTCCTTTCTCTTCGCTGATGCGGCCAACGTACAATGAAAAGCTAGGGTGCAATGCTGTTGACTTAAGAGCAAACGCTCCTTCTCCCACAGGGAGAAGGTTGGGATGAGGGTTTTTTTGCAAAGGATCGTCAACAAAATTGGCTTTGACGGCGATTTTATCGGCCGGAAATCCGGCCTCGACGAATTTACTCTTGGCAAATACGGTCAGCGCAATAAAGCGGTTAACCTTATGCTGCCAGGTGCCTTGCCTGCGATGCTGTGCCACCATGTGGGCCGCCACCAGACTGCCGGGCTTTGATCCCCGGTAACAGCCATACCAGGCTGCCTGATAGGGCGTACCGGTAATACATTGTTCGCAAATTTTGCCCTCCCGCATCAGCATTGCACCCGGACAAATCAATCTGTAATTGTGCAGAGTCTGTATCACCGGCACGATTTCATCCATACAGGCATCATAAATCGACGGACTGATTTGTGGAAAAAAATTATGCACATGCACCACATCAGGCTGAAAACGGCGGAGTTTGTCACGGGCAACTGCACGGCTGGACGCGGAATAACTGGTTGCCAGCGCGGTTTTGATTTTTCCGGTGAAACCGGCGGGTAAGTCTTTATTATCGACGCTCCATAATTCAATATCATGGCCATGCTTTGCCAGCAAATCGGCTTCGGCGGCAACCACATTATCTTCGCCACCGGCTTGCTGATAACGGTTATGTACGAATAGAATTTTCATAAGGTGACTTTAAAAATAAAGCTAGATAGATATTAGGTAAAGCATAGCTGTATCCCAGCACTATGGCTTAAGCCATTAGCTTTCCGGCCAACTCTTGATAAAGAGGTAATTTACGATCAGCAGAAATAAGCTGACATTCCATGAAAGGTGCTGTTGCGATGATAATACGATCTTGAGGATCGCTATGATGCTCCGGCAGGTCGAACGCTGCCGATGCAATTTCCGCTGAGATTGGCAGTAAGCTAATGCCTGAACCATAAAGGGCTTTTTCAAACCAGATGCTTCTTGGCTGAGGCAAGGCAATACGACCATGCCTATCCAGAACGATCATTTCGGTAAATTCCAGTCGGATTCAGGCACTGAAGTGAAAATATCTCCCAGAAACCGGGTTCTACCAATAATATCGGCATGTGGGCGGCGTACTGGTTTAATGTTCGGACGTTGTTCCAGAATTATAAAAATAGCCTCAATACGGGCATTAGACGGCAGTTTGGGCAATTGACTTAAATGCCCTGCCTGGTCTGTTTCGAGAATGACCCATTCGGTAAGAACTTGCATAATTAATTACTCCTAGCTATGTGGGTGGTGTATTGCATACATTTTTTTTGTGGCTCATTAGCAATAACGGCAAGTTCGCCACGGGCAATCTCCAGGCTGGTCGCGGAATAACGGGTTGCCAGCGCGGTTTAGATTTTTCCGGTGAAATCGGGGGGTAAGTTTTTATTATCGACGCTCCATAATTCAATATCATGGCGATGCTTTGCCAGCAACCCGGCTTCGGCGGCAACCACATTATCTTCGCCACCGGCTTGCTGATAACGGTTATGGACAAAGAGGATTTTCATAAGGGGTCTTTGGCTGCCAAAGCAGCATCTATGATTCCTTTTGCTGCTGCATCATAGTTATAGGACTGGACTTTCAAAACACAATTCTTCGAAAACTCCTCAAGCAAGGCCTCGTTACTTAGCAAATCAGCGGCATGTTTAACCCATAAAGCCAGATCAAGCTCCAAAACATAGCCATTTTCGCCATGACAAACCAACTCGCCAGCCACACCGGCATGTGGGCTGACGATAATCGCTTGACCAGCGGCACAAGCTTCATTTGCCACTACGCCCCATGGATCCCAGGACGAAGGAAATAAAAACAGCTTTGCCGAACTATATAACTTTGGCAACTCAGTTTGTTGAATAAATCCCGGTAATAAAGCATTTACTTGAGGACCAAGCGTAATTGCGTAGTCACGAGCTTGCTCTAGCAGCGGCCCCGATCCTAACATTAAAATCGACACTTTACGATTTAAGGTTTTCGCCACGCCCAGCGCGACATCAAGTGCAAACAAAGGGTTTTTCTCAGGCGCAAAACGACCGGAAAACATTAAATCGAAACCGCGATTGCCGCCCAAAAATGGCGTAAAAGCAGCATTGTTCGCGCAAAGATGCGACTGGAAGAACCGCTCTCGACTAATCCCATAGCTGGTATACAACCGCAACGTACCCAAACTTGCGCCTAAAAATGTTTTTGATTGACTGTAGACGATGCGACGAATAAGCCGATGAAATCCCGATAGTATTTGTTCTGACTCGAAAGTGCCGTCCGTCATGGGAAGATGCACTTTTTTATAAAAAAACGTATAGCCGAAAGCCAGAAGGTGGGTGGGATTAAAGCCGGTGGTTATTACAACACTGGGATCCAGTTGGCGCAGCACTTTTAAGACATCAAGATTATAATGGATATAGCGGCTTTTCCAGCTTATATAATTTTTTTTTAGGAAAGTGTATGCAAAATCGTTGTGTTCCACGATCCATTCACGGTTATCCTCTTTTTCAGAGCAGAAAATCACATGAAAGTGATCATATCCGAACTTTGCCGCCAATTTTTGATATATCGGCATTCGATAGGGTGCCGGTATATTGGTAACAATAACAACACTCAGATTAACGCGCGTTTTAATAGTAGACATGGTTTTGTGTGTCAGTGAAAATCAAATTTAAAATTAAGCCATAAATGAGACAATAGAGGGCACGGCCTTTTGAATCAAACTATCTAAAACTGACCTAAGCAATTATTGATGAACGGAGGTATCCTCTTCGGTGAGGATCTCAAATTCTGGGAAGCCGCTGGAACCCCAATGGGTTCGATTGAGCGACACGGTCCGCAACGCCGGATTCAGTATCTTGCTGATTGCGGACATATAGGATGCACCGCGTATGCATGCCGGTGCCGCGGCAAGGAGGAATATGTTGACCAGCGCCTCGACCGCCTTATCTTCCGGACTCATGCCAGAGAAATGCCGGCCGCGGGATGCGTCAATCGCTGAACCAAGATTGTAGGTAGTAAAGCCCGTTTCAGGAAACTGTTGCCTGGCAAAAGTCTCGAAATCCGTATCATCTGTCGCCAGGAAAACGGACTGGAGGCTTCCACCGCCTGCTTGATAATCGCGGATCGCCTTCTTGTACACTTCAAAGCTCACTAGGGGAGCCTCAAGTCTCTTGTCGGTGCCACGATAGTGGATGGAAAGGTCAAACTTTCGGTTAGGAACGTCCGCAAGCACAGCTTCTATCCTGTCGGTGATCACCGGCTTTGGCGGAAAGTAAGTCCAGAAGAGCTGGTTCGCTTCGGCTAGAGGCAAATGTTGCGCAAACTTGAGGTGGTAAAAGCTCCAAAGAGTATGAAATCGCATCGGGCGGAGGTTGGAAACATGATCTTGGTCTGCCGGACCAAGATAGGTGCTGATAAAATCCTTGCCGGTTTCATGGGCATAGAGAGGATTAGTGGATGAGATGCGTGGGATGAGACTGTTTTTTTCGGCATAATGGCACATAAGCAGTGCTTCTGTCAGGACGGCCCCCATGCCCTTGGGGCTACCGATGTTCACCGCAAAATAAGGGTAG
>JBBQCU010000118.1:0-8821 GCA_038319065.1 Methylococcales bacterium | reverse complement strand
CGAGTTATTTTTAGCTGCATTCAATTTTATAAATGACAAATCGAATTGGCTCGCCATTATGGCCTTAGCCGATTATATTTTGACGGACTATAAAAATATCATCGAGTGTGAAGAAATCATTTCCGTTCTTGATGCCCAATATTTTGTAGCCAAAAAAAACTCCTGGTGCTAATAATCAGGACTATGCTTATTCCCGTGCGCCAAACAATGCAGCGCCAATTCGGACAATCGTTGCGCCTTCTGCAATTGCAGCTTTTAAATCCCCACTCATGCCAAATGAAAAGGTATCCAGCTCGGGATTGTCAAGTTTTACAGCAGCCTGATAAAGTAATTTGTAAGGCAGGCGTTGCCGTTCAAAATCTTCTACAAGCATAGGAATCGCCATCACACCGCGGAGCTTTATGTTAGGCAGTACAGCCACTTGCTTACACAGTTGCTGCAGTTCATTCAAATTAATGCCGGATTTGCTCTGTTCACCACTGATATTGACTTGCAAACAAATATTTAACGGGGGTAATGCACTGGGGCGTTGTTCGCTAAGGCGTTTGGCAATCTTCAAGCTATCTACGCTGTGTACCCAGGAAAAATGTGTGGCAAGGCCTTTGGTTTTGTTAGATTGAACAGGTCCGATAAAGTGCCAGGTTATATCAAAAGCCCCCAGTTCCTGTTGTTTTTTTAACGCTTCCTGACAATAACTTTCGCCAAAATGGCGTTGTCCCGCCTGATAGGCGCCGGCAATATCTTTAGCCGATTTTGTTTTGCTCACCGCTAACAATAAAACTGATTCCGGTTTGCGTTTGTAGACAATTTCAGCCTGTCTGATTTGTGCGATTATGTTTTTAAGACTGCTTTGAATCATGTTCATCAGGAAAAAAATAAGTGTCGTTTGCTGTTATTAAACAGTACAGCTTCAAAAAAGCAAAGAGTTGAGCTATGGTATAAGGGTTTAGTTGTTTTTTTATCTACTACTTTATCAGAGAAACTTATGGATATTGCCGAGTTACTGGCCTTTTCAGTTAAAAATAACGCGTCGGATTTACATTTATCAGCAGGCTTGCCACCCATGATCCGGGTAGATGGTGATATACGGCGAATCAATATTCCCGCGCTTGATCACAAGGCAGTGCATGCTTTGATTTATGACATAATGAATGACAAACAGCGTCGTGATTATGAGGAATTTTTGGAAACTGATTTTTCGTTTGAATTGCCGGGAATTGCCAGATTTCGTGTCAATGCGTTTAATCAGGAGCGTGGTGCGGCCGGCGTTTTTAGAACCATTCCCTCAAAAGTATTGAGCTTAACGGATTTGAATGCACCCAAGTTTTTTGAGGAAGTGACCAGAAAACCGCGTGGTCTGATTTTAGTGACCGGACCGACGGGTTCAGGTAAATCAACCACGCTGGCGGCAATGATTGATCATATAAATTGCAACGATTACGCTCACATAATCACCGTCGAAGACCCCATCGAATTTCTTCATGAAAGCCAAAAGTGTTTAATTAATCAGCGCGAGGTTCATCGTGATACACATGGTTTTAATGAAGCCTTACGCTCAGCGCTACGTGAAGACCCCGATATTATTATGGTGGGTGAGATGCGTGATCTGGAAACTATCCGATTGGCTCTGACAGCGGCGGAAACAGGTCATCTTGTCTTTGGTACGCTGCATACTACCTCCGCGCCAAAGACCATCGACCGTATTATTGATGTATTCCCCGCGGCAGAAAAAGATATGATCCGGTCTATGTTGTCTGAATCATTACAGGCCGTTATTTCACAAACACTCATGAAGAAAATTGGCGGTGGCCGTATTGCCGCCCATGAAATCATGGTAGGTACTTCGGCTATCAGAAACCTGATCCGTGAAGCCAAAGTTGCTCAAATGTATTCAACGATTCAAACCGGACGCAAAGACGGTATGCAAACACTCGATCAGAATCTAAAAGAGCTGGTTGATAGGGGCTTGATTACCCCAAAAACAGCCATGGTTAAAGCCGTTAATAAAGATGGTTTCCGTTAAGGAGGTAATATTATGAATTTTAACGCGCTATTTGCACTGATGGCTCAGAGAAAAGCCTCTGATTTATTTATAACTGCAGGCAGGGCACCGACTATAAAGGTTGATAGCACACTTATTGAGATTTCCAAGACGCCGCTGACAGTAGAACAGGCTTTAGAGGTTGTGCAGAGTTTAATGAATCAGCGGCAGAAAGATGAGTTTGAAAAGACCAAGGAGTGCCAGTTCGCAATTAGTGTGCCGGAAGTAGGGCGATTCAGAATCAGCGCCTTTACCCAGCGGGATGCTGCGGGTATGGTAATGCGAAGGATCGAAAATGAAATACCTGACGCAGACTCTTTGCATTTACCGCCTATTTTAAAAGAAATGATTATGGAAAAGCGCGGCCTTATTCTTTTTGTGGGAGCAACGGGCACAGGCAAATCAACCTCATTGGCGGCCCTAATTAAGCATCGTAATGAAAACAGTAGCGGTCATATTATTACTATAGAGGATCCGATAGAGTTTCATCACCCGCATCTTGGATGTATTATTACCCAGCGTGAAGTAGGGATTGATACAAAGTCTTATGAGGTGGCTTTAAAGAATACTCTGCGTCAAGCGCCTGATGTGATTTTGATAGGTGAGATCAGGACGCGGGAAACCATGCAGAATGCGATTACTTTTGCAGAAACCGGACCTTGATGTATGTCAACATTGCATGCAAACAATGCCAATCAGGCCTTGGACCGGATTTTGCATTTTTTTCCTGACGAAATGCATAACCAATTATTGATGGATTTGTCGCTGAACTTGAAGGGTATCGTTGCTCAACAATTGATTAAGCGGGCTGATGGCAAAGGACGTTATCCTGCAGTCGAGATATTGATTAATACGCCTTTGGCTAAGGATTATATCCGTAAAGGCGAGATCCATAAGATCAAGGAATTAATGAAAGAATCACGTGAACAAGGGATGCAGACTTTTGATCAAGCACTCTATGATTTGTATATGGCCGGAAAAATCGGTTACGAAGATGCCTTGAATTCAGCAGATTCAAGAAACGAGGTTCGTTTAATGATAAAACTGAGAACAGAAAATGCCGCTACTTATGAAAATGAAGACATTCTGTTATCAGAAACGGATGAAGAAAGAAGGTTTTCTAATAGCGGTATAAAAGGCTGAGCTAAACATGCAGGGTGTAATTAGCAATTGAGCCTAAGTAATTTTATGAAGTCTTCATACCTAAAAATGAATTTTCTTTGCTTGTGGCTGTTGGCATCACCACCCGTATAATTAAAATCACTGTCGTTTTCGGACACAGAGCAATAAGCGGGGAAGCCGAAGAATTGAATCTCTGCAAGACCTGTTCAGTTCATCTTTACAAAGCAAACAACTCCCGCATTTTTTGTCCGGGGCTTTCGGCCCTCATAAATACTTCACCGACTAAAAAAGCGTAAATCTCATTATCCAGCATGAGCTGAACATCGTCGTGCGTATGAATGCCGCTTTCAGTGATGATGATGCGATCTGCAGGAATTTGCTTTTTTAAAGCCAAAGTCGTTTGCAGCGATGTGTCGAAGGTGCGCAAATTGCGGTTGTTAATACCAATCATTTTGGTATCCAGCTTTAACGCTCTTTGCAGTTCCTCGGCATCATGTACTTCAACCAATACATCCATGCCCAATTTTGTGGCGGCATAGGACAATTCATGCATAAGGCCATCGTCCAGCGCGGCGACTATCAGCAAAATACAGTCCGCACCTAACGCGCGGGCTTCATAGATTTGATAAATGTCAATCATGAAGTCTTTTCTTAAGACCGGCAATGGACAACGCTCCCTGACCATTTGCAAATATGCTTCCGAACCCTGGAAAAATTCCTTGTCGGTTAACACAGACAAACAGGTCGCTCCGTTCATGGCGTAATCCTGACCGATGATGATGGGTTGAAAATCTTCCCTGATCACCCCCTGGCTAGGCGATGCTTTCTTGATTTCAGCAATAATCGCCGGTTTTTTTGTCAACACCTTAGTTTGTAGAGCATTATAAAATCCACGGGGGCGTTCGACATTAGTAGCAATATCCTCAAGATTAGACATAGACATGCCGGATTTACGGTTGGCGACTTCTTCGGCCTTTTTTGCCAGGATAGTTTTTAGAATATCGGGGGTATCAGTCATTGTTTTTAGCCGGTAATGAAATTTTTGAATAAGCGATTAACGCGTCAAGTTTAGCTCTTGCCGCGCCGCTGGCGATAACCTGCCCGGCCTTTTCGATACCGGAGGCCAAGGAGTCGGTAATATTTGCCGCATAAATCGCAGCTCCCGCATTTAAAAGCACTATATCCCTTGCTGCTCCGGCTTGATTATCCAGAACTGATTTTACCATCACTAAACTGGCTGCTGCACCATCAACAGCTAATTCATTCAGACTGGCTCGTTTAAATCCAAACTGTTCCGGTGTAATAGTATAAGTTGAGACGTCACCTCCCTTGAGTTCCGCAACCTTCGATGCGGATGCAATGCTGATTTCATCCAGCCCATCATCAGCACTAACCACTAACACATGCCGACTACCAAGTTTTTTTAATACCTGTGCCAAGGGTTCGACCCACTCTCTTGCAAAGACACCGATCAACTGGTTGGACGCACCGGCAGGGTTGGATAATGGGCCTAATAAATTAAAAAGGGTTCTAACGCCCATTTCTTTACGCACATTAATAGTGTGTTTCATTGCGCCATGATGCTTGGGTGCAAATAAAAAACCGACTCCGATTTCATTAATGCACTGAACTACTTGCCAGGAAGTTAAATCGAGACTGACACCGGCGGCTTCGAGCACATCAGCGCTGCCGCAACTACTGGATACCGAACGATTACCGTGTTTGGCAACCTGCCCGCCCGCAGCTGCAACCACAAAAGCACAGGTGGTGGAAATATTAAAAGTATTCGCACCGTCGCCGCCTGTACCGCAGGTGTCTATAACATGTTCCCCGGTGATGGTCACTTTGCTGGACAATTCTCGCATCACTTCAGCGGCGGCTGTAATTTCGTCTATGGTTTCTCCTTTGCAACGCAAAGCAATTAAAAAACCGCCGATTTGTGCATCAGTCGCGTCGCCAGACATGATAAGCCGCATGACCTTATGCATTTCATCAGGGACAAGATTTTTCTTATTAAGCAGCTTATGTAGGGCTCGTTGTATATGCATTTGGCTTGGGTGAATTCATGGCGATATTTTAACGGTGTTTACCTGAGTCTAATGGAGTTACTGACTTTACTCAGCTTCATGCCGTCAAAATGACTTTTGACAAAAAAGTTTGCTAAATCCCAGGTAAAGTTGTGTTTGGGTTACAAGGTTTTGCCGAATTTTGCGCTATGCATTGCCTAGAGGAAAGTCAGGTTATCCTGAGTTCAAGCGAATTTGATAGTTTAACAGAAGTTACGCAACAGCTTATATCTGTACGAGTTTAACGCTTTTATTCGTACTTAAAATTCAGATAGTTCATCAAGGCAGACGTTGAAAATTTTATCTGAATATCGATCAGGCGTGGAAAACAAACAAAAGGGGGAAGTTTAAAAAACACCCCCCCGCCAAGATGTATATACGGGGGGGGTAGTAATTTACTTACCTGAAATTTGTTCAGCAGTGCTGTTATTTTGGGTATGTCTTTTTTCTATTTTAGAAAAAGTTTCTTTTTGAAGTTCTGCAACTGCACCGCTTTGCAAATGCTTGGTTTCGTCTTTTTTCAACAGGACAACCAAAAGAATAATTGCAGCGATACAAACGCCAACGATTACCCAAGTGTTATCTTTTTCTTCAGCAATTTTTTCAGCCATTTTAAAATCCTCTATAGTTATTAATATTTATTATCCCCTCTCCTCAAGGGAGCAACTCAAAAATCAACTTTTTTGAGTTGGTTGTCGAATTATCTTTAAACAACGGTGTAATTTTTATCATGAGATAGCGTGTTGTGTCAAAACTATAAATAAAAAAAAAGTAGAATAACGTTAAATATTTTATGGATTGACCGTTATTTTATTGCCTTAACAGCGATTTTTTGTTTCGTAACTTATTGATGTTTAATTATATTAATTTTTATTTATGAGCATCACATAGGGTATGGGACAAAAAATATTTTTGGCCATGAAGTGCGGTCAATTTAAGACTTGGTTGTCTGAAGTTAAATTGACAGGATAATTGCAACAATAGGTGTTTGATTGTGCCTGATGAGGCAAATTTAAAAAGGTGCACGGCAATCATCAATCATCTGCTTTACTGCCTTAGCCGGTGTGGACTAACGGGGCTTTTGAACATCAATGGCGCCGGCCATCATGAATGGTTGATCCAGTCACCGGCCTCAATCTATCATCAGAATTCAAAGCTTCCAGGTTTAGGTTACGACAAACTGTTTTCTCATGTTCGTTAAGTTATCAAGCCCGGCTCATTTATCCACAGTTGTTATACAATAACAATTCTGTTCTGCCATTCTACTTGTTGCCCAAAATGATTAAATCCAAAAAACTTCTCCGTTCTGATATACGTTACGAATGCGGAGATAGTTTCTATGAAGAAGGAAGAAGTTATTTTGAAAAAGGCCGGGTTATTAACCTGGCTATTCAAAATGAAGGGGCACTTTTTGTTCATCTTAATTCATCAGTTGAAGGCAGTGGAACAAATCCGTACAAGCAAAATATTCGCATAATCTGGCGTCCTGATTATAGTGCCGCACAAATTAAGGGCGATTGCTCCTGTCAAGTCGCCTATAACTGTAAACATGTTGCTGTTGCCTGCCTGGTGTATCAAAACTCGAATCAAAGTCTCTCATCGGCACCGGATACAAGTACCAGTTGCTTAACCTGGCTGGATAGCCTCAATGAACCCGCAACTCAGAAACCTAACATTTGCCAGGAATTTATCGCTTATATCCTTAAACCCGGCAACACAAAAAATGACTTCACTGTTGATTTTCTGATAACCAAAGCAAACAAATTGGGGCGCGGAGGCAAAGTTCGAAAAACAACCTTGGCCAATCTTCGTTACAGCTATTCATACCTCAACTATATGCAACCGCTGGACGAAGAAATTACAAAATTAATGACAGCGCTGAACACCTACAAAGGTGAGCCATTGCTTGCCGGTGCCGTTGGTTATATCGCATTATCAAAATTATTGGAAACAGGTCGATTATTTTGGAATAACGCCGATAACCCACCTTTAAAAGCGGGAATTAACCGGGATTTACACTTCAATTGGCACCAGCAGGATATGGGTAATTACCAATTATCTGTTGAAATCGAACCAGCGGCAATGCTGCTGTTGACTGATCCTCCTCTATATCTGGATTCCGTTCAGGGCACTTTGGGGGCATTCAACACGCCCACTCCTTCATCCGGGCAATTAAATAAAATCTTGTCTGCTCCGCTCATTCCCGCTGAATATGCCGAAGAATTCAGCTTTAAATTGACTGTTGAACACCCCAGCCTGCACCTGCCAGCGCCGATAAAAGTTGAATTAACCGATCTGGATGAACTGGTACCGTCGCCTGGATTGTTGTTATACGGTCAGCAATTGGATACCCAGCATTACGTTCATTTTATGGCCGTGAATTTCAATTACGGGGGCTTAACACTATCCGCGGCTTCCACTGAAGACTATGGCATTGTAAAAACCGATCAGGGATTTGTGCGCATTAAACGTCATATGGAAATTGAACGCCAGGCCATAGATTATCTTGCAGGGCTGGGCTTCACCGTTGCCCCTGCAAAAAAAATTGATAGGCAAGAACTGGTCCTTTTCAGCGAAGCAAGAACCCTCATTGATAGCGACTCACGCTGGCAAAACTTTATCCAAAACACGCTTCCGCAACTAGAACGGGAAGGCTGGATTATCGAAATTGCCGATAGCTTCAAGCTTAACTTTCAAACCGCTCAAAACTGGGACGCCGAGATCAGCGAAAGTCAGAATGACTGGTTTGAAATACATTTTAATGTAGATATTGACAACCAATCTTATCCCTTATTGCCCTTGATTATGCCTGTCCTGGAGAACTATGATCCGGAAAATCTTCCCGATATGCTCAATATTCCGCTAAAGAATCACAATTACCTGTGTGTTTCAAGCGATAAAATAAAACCGGTGCTGGCTGTCTTGTTTGAGTTATTCAACGCCAGCATACTGGAAAAGGATGGCACACTTAAGATATCCCGATTTAATGCCGCCAGTCTTGCTGACGTGGAGGAGAAAAGTTATGGCTTGTTTTCCTTAACTGGTGGTAAAGAGCTTAGAGAACTGGGGCAAAAATTAAAAAATTTCTCTGGAATTCAAGATGTCGCATTGCCTGTCGACTTGCAGGCAGAACTGCGTCATTACCAGCAACAAGGGCTTAACTGGCTGCAATTCCTGCGCGAATATAACTTTGCCGGAATTCTTGCCGTTGACATGGGTTTGGGTAAAACCATTCAAACACTCGTCCATCTGTTACTGGAAAAACAAAGCGGACGAATGGCAATGTCATTAAGTTAATAAATAAGCCATTGATTTACTTAGCTCTCTTGTAATTACAATAAAAAATTCTGTTTTTCGATTTTGAATTCGACCTGCTATAGCTTCTTCCTCTACGTATGGGCTCTATGGTACAGCCTATGTAATCAATCAGCGCTGCAAGTTTGCCCTGCAATTTCCGGGCTGAAAACAGAAGGAGTTCAATCAGGGTATTTTTCATTTTGGAAAGCGTCTGTGCGAAATTGACTTGGTAAGCGTGCTGGCGATGAGCCGTTGCCTTGTCGACTTGTCGTTGGGCGGCATTGGCGACCATGGC
>JBBQCU010000117.1:0-8823 GCA_038319065.1 Methylococcales bacterium | reverse complement strand
ATATTGTTGCGATTGATGATATACCTTGTACACCTGCGACAGTATTGGAAAAGTTAAACAAAGTGGCGGGGGATAATGGTATCGGCCGCCTGGATATTGTTGAAAACCGCTATGTGGGCATGAAATCACGTGGCTGTTATGAGACGCCTGCGGGCACGGTAATGCTAAAAGCGCATCGTGCGATTGAATCATTAACCCTGGACAGGGAAGTGGCGCATTTAAAGGATGAGTTAATGCCGCGCTACGCATCGCTGATCTATAACGGTTATTGGTGGAGTCCCGAGCGCACGATGTTGCAAACCATGATTGATGCTTCACAGGTGAATGTGAATGGCAAAGTCCGGCTTAAACTTTATAAAGGCAATGTGATTGTCGTTGGCAGGGCTTCTGATACCGACAGTCTGTTTGATGAAAGTATTGCCACCTTTGAAGATGATGGCGGTGCCTATAATCAAAAAGACGCCGAGGGTTTTATCAAATTAAACGCTCTGAGAATGCGTATAGCCGCTGCTAAGCGACTACGTTAATACGGCCAATAAAAACACAGGACAAATGTCATTTAGCTTGTATAATTATCCGTTGGGTAGTTACTATAAAAATAATATTTGTCCGACCGGGATGCTTGTAAATGCCTGGTTTGAGAGGAAGTAAATAATGAGTGAGTTGCACAAGACTAAATCAGAAGTTGTGGTTCTGCAAAGAATACCTTCGCATCAAGGATTGATGAAAGTGAATCGATGGTTAATGGCTATGGTTTTTTTCTTGATGACAGTCATTGTTATTGCCGGTTTTTTCATGTTTCCAACTACCGACATTAAAAATTATAAAAAATCCGAAGCCACTGTCACTGAAATGAATCCGGTGTTGTCTGCCGAAGTTAATAACTTGAAAGGGCAGTTTGTCGGTTTAGTGAGTGGTTCGATCGAAAGTAAACTAAGAACCCTGGAAGAAAGTATTCGCTTGGGCACGGTTTCCAAGGCATTAGGTACGATAGAAGACTTGAAAAATGATGTAAAGGTCCTGCGTTCTTACTCAGAGCCCGCTAAAAAAGAGAAAGTAGTAATCAATAACGAGCAATTAATGCAGGAAATGTCCGAGCTAAAACGTCTTATCTACGTGACTCTTGCTTCTTGTGGGCTAATGCTGGCGGCTGTTGCGGGTATCTGGTTTAAAAATCGTTATCGGCTGTCTTATAAAGAAACCATAGTACGTTATTTAGGTAAAAAATAACGTAGGGGCGATCTCGCTTGTGGTTGCCCTGAAATTTAAACATTATTTTAGGTATAAAAAAGCCGCCCCAATCATAGACTGGGGCGGCTTTTTTGTGCCTGTCTTATTATTATTTGTTAGCGATATATTTGTACAAAGCATCAACAGCCAATTCTTCAGTGTAACCCGCTTTTTCAACTGCTTTGTTCTTCATGATTTCATCAATAGCTTTCGGCATAGTGCCTTTGCCATTTCGCAGAACTTCTTCGAATTTCGCTCTGTCCAGTGTACCACCTTTAATTAAAGCGGTTAGCTGTGGGTTGGAAGCGATATCGTGGCAAGTGCCGCAACCACGGCCAAAAGCACGTTCATAAATTTTTTGACCGATTTCAAGCTGCTCGTCAGCTAATGCTGATCCACTTAAAGCGATTAAAACAATACCTGCTATTGTACCTAGCGATTTTTTCATAGTGACCTCTCTTGGTGTAAAAAAAGAGAACTACCGTTCTCTTTGTGGGAAAAGGGAATTCGTTTAAAATTTATAGCAGCAAAGAATAGGGAATTTAAGCGGAAAATTCAATCTTTTATTTCTCTTGCATCCCATTATCAATAAACATCTATGAACGGCAACTGAATTGAACGCATTATTTTGGGGCGTTTTGAAAACTCCATTAAGTTGACCAGGCAATCCGCTTTTAGTCTGCATGACTGCCATGGAACCAGTTGAGTTTGTCATGTAGAGTCACTACAGTGCCGATAATAATCAAAGTAGGCGGTTTGATGGTCAAACCGGTAATGGTAGCCGGTAATGTTTCCAGGGTGCCGGTAATGACTCGCTGATTTGTTGTAGTGCCTTGTTGAATCAGGGCAGCAGGCAAATCTTTGGGGCTACCGTGAGCAATTAAGGATTGGCAAATTTTTTCCAGTCCTACTAATCCCATATAGATAACGATAGTTTGATTCGGTGCGGCAAGCTGTGTCCAGTTTAAATTAATAGAATTATCTTTCAGGTGTCCGGTGACGAAAGTACAGGATTGAGCGTGATCCCGATGCGTTAGCGGAATACCGGCATAAGTTGCACAACCCGACGCGGCGGTAATTCCCGGAACCACCTGGAAATTGATACCCTGTTGCATTAACGTTTCAATTTCCTCACCACCGCGGCCAAAAATGAAAGGATCGCCGCCTTTTAATCGCACAACCCGCTTTCCAGCCTTAGCCAGGTTCGCAAGCAGGGTATTGATGGATTCCTGGGGTAGAGTGTGTTTTTCCCGTTGCTTGCCCACATAAATTTTTTCCGAGTCCCTGCGAGCCAAATCGAGAATCTCCGGCGAAACCAGATGATCATAAACAATGACATCGGCCTGCTGCATCAAGCGCAAGGCGCGAAAAGTTAACAAGTCCGGGGCGCCGGGGCCTGCTCCTATCAGATAGACTTCACCCAGGCTAGTACTTTCTTTTTGCTTGATAAGAGCTTGCTGTAATTGTTGTTCGGCGCCTTCTTCATTACCTGAAAAAACCAGTTCAGCAACAGAACCCTGAAAGGTATTTTCCCAGAAAATTCTGCGTTGAGCGGGTTCTTTAATGTGTGTTTTTACGTCGCTTCTGAATTTTTCCGCAAGGTGGGCCAGTCGCCCATAGGCGGGAGGGATTATGCTTTCTATCTTGGCTCTGAGTAACCGGGCCAAAACCGGTGCGGCTCCTCCGGAAGATACGGCGGCAACAATGGGCGAGCGATCAATAATGGCAGGGAAGATGAAGCTGCATAACTCGGGATTATCAACCACATTGACAAGAATGTTTTGTTCCTCAGCCGTTTTGGCAACTAATTGATTGGTTTCTTTATTATCTGTCGCGGAGACGACCAGTCTGAAGTTGCGCAAATCAACCGCAGCAAAGGATTTTTGCAGCAAATTTAAATTACAGGATGCCTCAAGACTCGAAACATGCGGGCTTATCCTGTTTGCTATCACGGTTATTTTTGCGCCGGCACGGGCTAAAAGTTCAATCTTGCGGGCGGCAATTTCACCGGCTCCGACAACAAGGCAATCCTGGTCTTTAAGCTTTACAAAAACGGGGAAATAATCCATTTAGTTAGGATGATTCGTAGATTTATTAGGGGATGGTATTATATGCAATCTACAGTTAAGTTGAGTAACTAAAAAACAATGATTGAATTTAACCTGGAAGTCGACGCCAGTGGTTTGCTGTGTCCCCTGCCTTTATTGCGTTTAAAAAAAGCATTGACGGGAATGACCAGCGGCGATGTGGTCAAAGTTATCGCAACCGATCCGGCCGCGCATTTGGATTTTGGCGTTTATGCCAACCAATCGGGCCATCAAATCATTGAATTGATCAAACATGATGATAAGCAGATTTTTTATATAAAAAAGAAATAGTCAGGTTAAAGGTTAAACTTTTCCTAGTACCTTGTACCTTGTACCTTGTACCTTGTACCTTGTACCTTGTACCTTGTACATTTGAACTGACTTCAATAACATTTCAACACATTAAAAAACCATGTCCACAAACGATAACCAACCCGCGGCAAATTTTATTCGCCAGATCATTACTAATGATCTTAAGGAAAACAAACACAACGGCAGGGTAGCCACCCGATTTCCCCCAGAGCCTAATGGTTATCTCCATATCGGTCACGCAAAATCGATCTGCCTGAATTTTGGTATTGTCGCCGAATATGATGGCACTTGCAATCTGCGTTTTGACGATACCAATCCCGAAAAAGAAAACATCGAATACCAGGAGGCCATCGAAAGGGATGTGCATTGGCTGGGTTTTAAATGGACTGAATTACATCATGCTTCCGATTATTTCGAGCAGCTTTACAACTACGCGGTGCAATTAATCGAGCAAGGACAAGCCTATGTTGATAGTTTATCCCCCGAACAAATCAGGTCTTATCGCGGTACCTTAACCGAACCCGGCAAAGAAAGCCCTGACCGCAACCGGTCTATTGCAGAAAACCTGGATTTATTTAAACGCATGCGTACCGGTGAATTTGCCGATGGCCAGTATGTATTGCGCGCCAAAATCGACATGGCATCACCCAATATCAACATGCGCGATCCCGCTATTTATAGAATTCGCCGCGTGCATCATCATCGTACGGGCGATGCGTGGTGTATTTATCCCATGTACGATTATACGCACTGTATTTCCGATGCCATTGAAGGCATTACCCATTCTCTGTGCACACTGGAATTTGAAGATCACCGCCCACTCTATGATTGGGTGCTTGATCAATTGCAAACACCCTGCCACCCGCAACAAATTGAGTTTGCGAGATTGCAGCTTGAATATACCATTGTCAGCAAACGCAAACTCAATCAGTTAGTGATGGAAAAACATGTGCACGGCTGGGATGATCCTCGTATGCCTACACTAGCCGGATTGCGCCGCGCGGGGTTTACGCCCAAGGCCATACGGGATTTTTGCGAACGCATCGGCATAACCAAACAAAACTCATGGATAGAAATGGGTGTACTGGAATATTGTATTCGTGAAGATTTAAACGAAAATGCGCTTCGGGCAATGGCGGTTTTGCAACCGTTGCGCGTGGTTATCGACAATTATCCTGAAGATAAAACGGAACAGCTGGAAATAAGCAATCACCCGCAACGCCCTGAACTGGGCAAACGTAACGTGCCGTTTTCGAAGGTTGTTTTAATAGAACAGGATGATTTTGCCGAAATCCCGCCTCCAAAATTCAAGCGTTTGATTGCAGGTGGAGAAGTTCGTTTACGCGGCTCTTACGTTATCAAATGTAATGAAGTGATCAAAAATGCTGATGGGCTTGTTACCGAATTGCGTTGTTCTTATGACCCTGACACGCTGGGCAAAAACCCCGAAGGCCGTAAAATTAAGGGTGTTATTCACTGGGTTTCCGCGCAGCATTCACACCCTGCGGAAATTCGTTTGTATGACCGCCTGTTTACCGTCCCAAATCCCGACAATGAAGAAAACTTCCTGGATGCACTAAATCCTGATTCACTGGAAGTTCTTGAGTGTTGCCGGGTTGAAGCCAGTTTGGCGCAAGCACAACCCGAAAGCCGCTACCAATTTGAAAGAACCGGTTATTTTTGCATGGATGCCGTGGACAGTATTGATGGCAAACTGGCTTTTAACCGGACGGTGACGTTGCGGGAAGGTGTTTGGGGAAAGGATTGACTGAAGTTTACAGTTAATTATTTGCAAAAAAGCAAAGGCAAAACCACCGTTTAACTATAAAATACGCCCCACAAATTTTTTACTATTAACATCGGAATGACAATGAACCGGCAAGACAGCATTAACCTTGTAGAACAATACTATGCAGCTTTCAATGGCAGCGATATGGATACTTTTTTGAATTTGCTCACTGACGATGTTATCCATGACATCAATCAGGGTAAACGGGAAGTTGGCAAAGATGCCTTTACCCAGTTCATGGCCTGCATGAATTACAATTACAAAGAACAACTGGTCGACATGGTCATCATGGCTACAGACGACGGCAAACGCGCAGCCGCTGAATTTATAGTTTTGGGTGAGTATATTCAAACCGATGAAGGCTTACCCGCTGCTAAAGGGCAAACCTATCGTTTACCTGCGGGTGCTTTTTTTGAGATCCGTGACAACAAAGTTGCCCGCATCATAAATTATTATAATCTTCAAGACTGGATTGCCCAGGTTAGTCATTAACCAGGATTGTTTGTTCGCCGGTTAGGGTGGACAAACGGTTTTGTCTTGGATTGGGATTATATTAAGCTACTCATTACGCCATTTGTTATTAAACCGGAGTCCAAAAACATGTTTTTGGACTCCGGTTTATTTACCGTTTTTAGTCTGAACATCCGCCAAATACTTCCCGTAACCAGCTGCTTCCATTTCTTCGGCCGGAATGAATCGCAATGCTGCAGAGTTCATACAATATCTGAGTCCCGTTGGTTTTGGGCCGTCATTAAAGACATGGCCCAAGTGCGAAGCACCATAACGGCTGCGAACTTCCGTGCGTGGAATAATCAGCAAAAAATCTTCTTGTTTAACGATATTTTCAGGTACCAGCGGACGGAAAAAGCTGGGCCAGCCCGTGCCTGAATCATATTTATCCCTGGATGAAAACAGCGGTTCACCGGAGACAACATCGACATAAATGCCGTCTCGCTTTTCTTCCCAGTAGGTGTTTTTAAACGGCGGTTCCGTGGCATCTTCTTGCGTCACCTGATATTGCAGCGGCGTTAGCGTTTTGCGTAAAACATCATCAGGGGGTTTGCTGTATTGAGCGCTGGTTTTTTCCTGATCCACTTTTAAATGCAAGTCATTACCCCATATTTTTTCCAGATATTGATCCCGTCCTGAGTTAAAACGATAGTATTTATAACGGATGGGGTTCTTTTTGTAATAATCCTGATGATATTCTTCGGCCGGATAGAAGGTCTCAAACTTTCTTATTTCCGTGATTACGGGCGCTTTGTAACGGCCTGATTCATTTAATAGCTTGCGTGAACGTTCAGCTTTTTCTTTTTGTTCTTCTGTATGATAAAAAATCATGGTGCGGTATTGTTCGCCTCTATCAACAAATTGCCCTTCATTGTCTGTTGGATTAACCATGCGCCAGAAGGCATCAAGCAGGGTATCATAACTGATTAGTTTGGGGTCATAATAAACCTGAACGCTTTCCAAATGCCCCGTAACACCCTTTGAGACGTCCTCGTAACTGGGATTTATAACATGCCCGCCACTATAGCCTGAAATAACTTCATGTACGCCAGGCAGTTTTTCAAAATCCGATTCAGTACACCAGAAACAGCCGCCCGCAAAGGTGGCAACAGAAAGATTTTCAGGCTTTACAGAGGAAGAGGCTGGCTGCTTTGTTTCGGCATAACTGCTTATTGCCAATAGAGCGAAAATAGCAATAATTAATAAGGATATACTTGTTTTCATAATATTTAAATTAATGTGCGTGCTTATGTTCGTGAGCATGAGTATGTTCATGAACATTGACAGGATCATGAATAATTGCATTTTCATAAGTATCTACAGGAGCATGAACATCGGCATTTTCATGTGCATCTACATGATCATTTTGATTTTCTTGAGAATCTACTTGATCGTGAACATGGCTGTAACTAACTTCAGGAGCTGGCACGGCTTCAACAGCTACGCCATATTTATAAACCATTAAGCCACCCAAATCAGCGCCCAGCATCATAAGCATGCACAATAATGCGGAAAGTAAAAGAAAAAAATTGTTAGCGCCGCCTCTGGGCAGAATGCCGCTTTTTATTCGCCAAATCGACAACAATATTGCCGTGGAAAGAATTGATATACCAATCTGTTCATGACGCTCCATAATGTCATGTACATTTTGCCCGTGCGCTACAGATTCTGCGGCAATAAAACCGGCAATAACGGTGAATAGAGCGGCGACAGTGCCAAAATAAAGCAACCAGGTGGCAACATTCCGGCATTCCGAATTCTTTGATAGAGTGCCCACTAAATCCAGAGCAAAAAAAGTCGATAAAAATGCGATGGGGAAATGCACCAGTAAGGGATGAATATTATCCATACTCGCAATCCCAGGCATAATTGAGGTAAAAATCCCCCCTGGCCCTTGGGTAGAAAGATTCTCAAAAAAAGCCAACAGGCTTGAAACACTTTCCGCAATACCGCCCTGATCGGCACCACCATGAATTTGGAAAGATAAAAGGTTATTCATCATCATCATTTTTATTTATTTGGTAGTAAAAAAAGACAATCTACTCGATATTTGAGTAATTGCAAATACGGAATACCAAATCAATGCGTCATTCCGGCAGGGATTGCCGGAATCCAGAAGCCAAGGATGGCAAGCGCTAATAACGTCCATGTGGTCTGGATACCGGCAGTCCCTGCCGGTATGACGTACTATTTTTTGGGTATGAATAAATTGATAGGTGGGAAGATTCAAGTGGTAAGGCCTTTTTAGGTTTTAGTCTTGGAGATTAATCAAACCGCCTGGCATCCACAGGCAACTTATTGAATACCCGGTGTTTTGCTATCCCGTAATGTTCAGGGTAATAGACTGCGCCCAGATATAAACCATCCGGCGGCGCGGTTATCCCGCCCAGCTTGCGGCTTTTAACCTCAAGCAGCTCTTGCGTCCATTCTACCGGTTGTTTGCCCATACCAATATCCATCAAGACCCCGGCAATATTCCTAACCATGTGATGCAAAAAAGCATTGGCGGAAATATCGATAATAACTTTGTCTTCTTCCCGGTACACATCAATAAAGTACACCGCCCGGCAGGGGCTTTTGGATTGACAGCCCTGCGCCCGGAATGAAGAAAAATCATGTTGTCCGATCAAGTGTTGCGCCGCCTCGTGCATTTTTGCGGCATCCAGCGGAGCATGGCACCAGGTTACTTGATTGCGTAATAATGCTGATTTAATAGGCCGGTTAAGAATGATATAACGATAAAAACGGGCAATAGCACTGTAGCGGGCATGAAAATCAGCCATTGCCTTTTTGACCCAGGTAATTCTGACATCATCCGGAAAATTGCTATTACCACCGAGCATCCAGGCATGCAGTTCACGTTCACTCTCGACATCAAAATGGATGACTTGTTCA
>JBBQCU010000116.1:0-8843 GCA_038319065.1 Methylococcales bacterium | reverse complement strand
GTGTGCTTCTTTCTGACAAAGGCCCTGTAAATGGCCGCCAATCGGCATGCCCTTTCTTTTTCGGTGACCCTACCCATTGCGCCGTTGGCAGTGGATCCAGCAAAAACCGCCGGTAATCCGACATATCGATGGTATGCAGCGATGAAAAGGCTTTGCCCCGATCGACTATAGCCCACAACAAAATGCGCTCAGCCTCGCGGCGATACGCCCGGTAGGTGTGACTAGCCTTATCCAGCCTGGACAGCCAAAGCTCGATAGCCTGCATGTCATGTTGAGCCGGCAGGAGCGTGGCTTCCTGTGAGCGGTTTTTTCCTTGCGATCCGTCTAACCCTAAAGGAACCGATAGCTCTTCCAGCGTCGAAATAATGACCTCATTTTGATTTTGCATGGTGTCCGATCCTTTTTTTGTTAAGACTTCCCGAGCATTTTCTACGGTTTTTAATAATTCGGATAGTGCGCTATTGCCAGGCTGATAAAAACACTCATCAACACCGAGACCGCCGGAACAACTGACAACGGAATCGGAATAGGACAGATCAGCCACAACAGCAACAAACAACTCAACGCCAACAGCATGTGCGCAGAGGTGTTGTAAATCGGCGGTATCGGGGCGCTAAACGTCTCTAGTTTCATTTTCCTCTCAAATACACCGACAACAATACCCATGACCAGGGGTATCATTAGCCAGATACCCCATTTTGCCAATATTACCAGGCGTAGCGCTAAACTGTAGGCTTGCAATTTTACCGAAGCCGCCCAATCGCCAGGAATATCCGCTATCGCCTCGCCAATATGATCGCCGCTGTATCTGTAATCATTGGAATCGTCGTGCCGGTCTCTAAATTCGTTGACGAAACCAGCGATGGCGGTCAGATTTTTTTTATACAGCGCAATCAATTCCTTATTGATCGCTTCTTTACCGCCCAATATGGCTATGGCGGTATTGTAATCTTGCCGGATATAAGTCGTTATGGTTTTCGGACTTAACAGTGCCGGCAACGCGAGTGGCGTAAAAAATAAGATCATGAGCCAGATAAGGAAATGTTTCCCCATTTTCTAAGCCAGCAAACCGGCCAGTTTCAACTCATTCATGGTAAACACCCTGGACGCGCATAAGAGCTTGCTTTGCGGGCTTGAGAAAGCGTCATGCGGCTTGTTAATCCAGGTCAGCTCTTCGCTGACGGGCGATCTCATAATGTCGTCCAGGAAGCCATTGATATTCGGATCGTAAACCGACAGCCCCGCCTTGTATTTGATCATCAGCGTTACCCCAAGGCATTGCACCAATTCCTCCGCTATCCCGTTAATAAAGGCTATTTGCTCGGCCATATCGTCATCATTCGATTTAATCTCGGCTTCAGCGTCCTTGAATCCTTTACTTAAACAATTGACCAGCAAGCTTTCACCGGTTTTTCTTGGGTCCGGCCAATGCACAGTCAGCATTGACGTTAAGCGCTGCGATGACTCACGCAGATTAGGCCATCGCGCAAATAACTCCTGTGCCGACGGTTGGTGCCGGGTCGCCCTGCACGCTTTTTTCATTTCAGCGGACGCTGATTGTAATGGCTGTTTAAGAGGTTTTTTTAAATAAAATAAAGCGGTTTGATCTGCCATGTGAAATCCTAATGCGTTATGATTGGCAGTCGTCCCTTGATGACCCGTCCGCCGGCGATTGATGCGATGTAATGAAAATTAGGCAAGTGCCCCAGTAAGTGCTGCGGGAACAAATCATGTTCGCCAAGCGTTAATGATTGCCCGCTATTGCCCGAATAATTGATAATATTCTCGGCTGAATTAACGCCGCTGGAAATGCTCTTTTGCACGGTTTGAATGTAGGTTTGGCCGAACGTCTCAACAACAAACTTTTGCGTTTCTCCGTCCTTGATACGCAACGTAATCAAATTATTGCAGTTCCCTATGATCTGCCGTGCCTGAGCTTCATCGGCCAGTCTTGCCACAATATCCGGAAAGGTTTGTGTCGCCATCACCACTTGAAATCCGGCGCCACGGCCTTTATTGAGGATCTGGATAAAGGGCTCATTAACCACCTCCGCCGCTTCATCCACAAACATTGAAATCCGCCCCGGCTTGATGCCTCTGTTGTAAATCATGCCAGCCACCGACGCGAAATCGGCCAGGACAATGGAGCCAATCGCCGATGAAACAATGGAATCCGACAAGGAATCCAGGCCGACATACAACACATGTTTGCCGGAAATAATCGTTGATGTGTCAAAGATGGCTCTGTGATCGTTGGGATCCTCTTCATTGGGTGACAATAGATCGCCCAGATCGCCAGAGGTGAGCATATTCAGAACGGGAATTAGTGTGGCGATCATCTTTGAAAAGTGCGCGTGGTTGTGTTCGACTAAAGACAATAAGCCGTCAATCCCTTCCGAGCCATTAGGCCCGTTACTCATTGTCGTTTTGTACCATTCAATAATTGCTAGCCAGTCCGGGTTGGTAATGGTTTCCATTTTTTTCGCTTTCCCGGCTTTGGCCTTGGTGAAGAACGGTTCGGCGCTGATTTTCCAGTCGGGTTCGACACGATCCGCGTGACATTCTATGGCGTTAACCAATAATGACTCGGCCCCGCCTTCGATGAAATACCGTAATTGTTTAATCGATGGTCGTTTACCGGTTTCAACCAGGCCTTGAGCTACCAGATTGAGAGCCCGAAACGCAAACGCCGTAAAGGAAGCTGAATTTCCTGAGTTCGATGGCAATAACGCGGCTATTCGCGAAGCCAGCTCCGTTGTCCGCGTGAAATTGCGCATGGGGTCCAGACGAATCGATGTTCTTGGAAACGCGGGATGAAAAAACAGGAAAGCGTCATTGCGCCCTGCCCTCTTGCATTCAAGTTCCATCCGATCCCGTAACTCCTTATCACCCTTGGGATCAATCATAATCACAGTGTCACCCCGATGAATAGCCTGCGTTACCATCAGCTCAAAAGCGCGGGTTTTGCCGGCACCCGTGGTGCCAAACATAATCGTGTGCCCTTCCAGCGATTTAAGAGGAATATTGATTTGGTGTTCCTTGTGAAGATTGAGTTCATGTATCCAAAGGCTACCGGGATTCTCCTGGTATATACATAATTTGATACCGGACAGCATGTAATCGACCGCACGCTGGGTATGCACGGGCATCCAATCGAAGCCCCAGCCGAACCACATTTTTTCTGGTTTGATTATTTGCAATAATTTCTCGACATTCAAAAATACCAGCATTTTTCCCAAGCGCCCACGCCCGAGTAAACCCAGTCCTTTTGCCGCCGATCGTAAAGTCAGCAAGCCGAAACAAACCCAGGGAATTAGCATGGTGTTGCCCCCCGGTAGCGTCAGGTAGCCATGGAATGTCGTTGCCGTAGCCACAAACCAGGCGCCGGCAATATAAAACTCATACGGCGTTCGAATATAGGGATCGTATTTACCGGCCATTTGACAACTCCGCCTTTACCAGAAAATAACGAGACTTCGGTTTGCCCGTGCTATCCAGGCCCGTTTCATGACCATCGATCAACACGATTAATCCCTCTGCTTTCAACACGGACACACAATCATTGAGCTCCAGCTTGTTATTCTTTAGCCCGGCAGTAAGTACCTTCGTTATGCCGCCTGCCCTTGCCTCAAGGTATTCCGCAGGCAACTTTTTCAATTTATTCAAAATCAACGCTGCTCTTCCTGGTTGGTCGCTGTTGCTTGTCATTTGTGCTTTGCCAAATAGACCTTCGATCCCTGCTGTATCGGTTTTGTCAGGTTCTTTTGTCTTTGGATTTACCGGGTTGGTTTTCGGCTTGCATGTAGATGTCCCCATCAATTCGCTTAATAGATCATCGTTCTGATTAGTTCTGGAGCTTTCCGCTTTCGAACTGACCTCAGTAGATGGCTTCTTTATCGGCTTTTCAGGGCTGCTCTGGTTTTGTGCCAGCTGATTGCCTTTCTCGGTATTTGGCTTTTTTTCTTGTTGAGTCTCAATTGGCGCTGGTTTTGCTTTCTCGGGCGTTTTTTCAACTTTAGTTTTGCTATTGTCGATCGCGGATGGTTTCTTCTTTTCTTCTTCCAGGGCACTATCCAAAACCTGGTTTCCAATACCATCAGTCAATGATGAAAAATCCTGGTACCCAGCACCTTCATTGCCATAATAATCGGCGGCATAATCGTCGTCATACTGATTAGGTGCTAACGAAACAGGCTCTTCACTGAATATCTCTTCAAGCACGGGATCGACTTCTCGGGGTTTTTTCTTCACCTTTTTACGTTCGACGACGGGTTCCTTTTGTTTTCCGAATAGCATATTCATGTCAATAGCTTCCTTGTCGGATTTTGGTACTTCCGTAAGACTTTCTGTCGTTTCCTCCGTATCGGAATCGGAATCCTGATTTTTGGTTTCTTTCGAAGGGCTTTCACTACCCGGCGCTTTTTTAGCGTCTGCATCCTTATCGTCTGCTTTCCCTGCACGATTTCCAATTTGAACATTCTTTTCCAACTCTTCATCAAAGGAGTCTTCTTCCTCTTCTCTGTCTACCTCGATGATAAGATTTCCCTTGATCGGTTTATACTGGGTTTTCTCGAACAGAATTTCATAGCGAGCCAACTTAAGCACCTCGACATGCTTTCTGTCTTCGCTTTCGGCTGTGGGTACGCCGATATCGAACAGGTATCCGCCAAGCTCGCTCTTTTCAATCATTCCTGCATCCAGCATGATGTCCGCCAGAATTTCCTGGGTACTGGGTATAAACGGGCATTCCGACGCCTTCAGTTCGTGTTGCATATCACTCGCAGCCAAGGGCCACACCAGGAAAACGCCGTCCTGCCCGTACCATAGTCGGCCGTTTTCTTCGTTAGGATTCCAGCGTTTCTTCTGCACCAAATGCCGCATTGCATCGATCAACCAGGGTTCGAGATGCATGCCGGCCAGTGGTTTTCCGTAATTTTCCGCGTAACTCCACTCATCGCGCTCCATAATTTTGTAACGCACGGTGTCGTTGATTTTAGCTAAAGGATTTTTGAGGTTCTTTCGGTTGTAAAGCGATCCAAGCATTGACTCATAAATAATTCTTTCCCCTTTTGTGAAAAATTCTGCCTGATCGATCTGGATAGCCCTACCGGATAATATTTGAATGATTGATATATTTTCAATTGGGCTCCATCGAATGTGGTAGCGTTTTAAATTGTTTCGATTAAGCCATTCATAGAGAGAATCCACGCCAGGATACCATTCAATGCCACCGTCTTCTGCATACACCGATAGTTTCGAAATAGCCGTGATTGCTTCGCTGAATAATCCGCCCAGAAAGGCCGCGTGCGCCCAAAGCGACTCTTCCTCCCTTCTGATTTCTGGCGTTGCCCGAGTCAGGATGCGCCGCTCGGCATAGCGGATTGAAAACAAAGACACCTCCAGGCAAAACGCGAACAATCCGCCAGGCAATTTAAAATGATTTTTCTCGGATGCCGGCAAAAGATGGGTCATTTCGGCAAGATGCCGTATCGGTGACATGATCCTGGTTTCGACTTCCGCCTTGTTGTGCAAACCGGCCAAGCCCCTGGCTAATATGATTTGCTTGATTATGTCATCGTTTTTATCGATCAGATATTCAACCGGAATGACAGGTATCCCCTGCGGGAATCCTGGTAATCTGTGTGAGATCTCATCGAAAATATCCTTGGTTTTCCTTTCAAACGCTTCTTTTTCAAGCAGGATTCTGCTTTTCCTTTTTTTACCAAAAAACAGCAAATCGCCAATTCTTTTAAACATGATCAATGTTCTACCGTCTGGTTTTTTCGATTAACTTCTGGATGCGACTGCGCATGTAGCTAGGATTGATCAGGTTATCAAAGATAATATCCACCTCGCCATTAGTCCCAGCCGAAGCCAGATGAAGCGTGCCAATGCCCAGCAATCTCTCAATAATGCTTTGCCGAATGCCGATCGTTTTGATGTCCACATATCTGATTTGAATGTGATCCTGAGCAATAATGCCTTTTTTAGAAAGCACAAATTCATCTTCAATAAACAACTTTCTTGAGTAATAGCTGTAGATAAAGCGAACTCCGTACAGCATAAGGATATAACCTGCCATGCTCACTAATTTGCCGGACGCAGACAAGTTGAACCACTCAGGCATGACTTCTATTTTAAGCACTGAAAATATCCAACCTATGACTGTGTAAGGGCTAACGGCAAGAAAAAGGCCAAGCAAAAGTTCTGAAAAATGCTCTAAAAAGCCCCTGAACGACTGACGGTAAGCTCTTTTTTCGAGCGCATTACTGTTATCCCTAACAGCGCATTTTTGATGTTCGTTAACCTTGTTTTCCTGGTTCCTTTTTACGGTGAAACCCAGGTTCTCATCGGTCATCACCGTGTAATCATTCCCGCTCTCTTGATTTAGAAGATTGCAGATTTCCAGCGCGTCATCGAAACTGGCAAAGGATTTACGTTTTAAATCTATTTTTTCTGTTGTCATAACGGGAACTGGCCTTATATGTTATAAAATTTGGTTTCTTTGCCTGGCTGGGCAACATAATCAATCATTCTTCCTGGGTTCATCGTTAGGCTGCCCTGCTACGTGAATCCGGCACTCTAACCATCGTAAAGCGTGATTTCGTTTCCCCTTTGTTACTCATTTGCACACCGATGACATGAAAGGGTTTGATGTATTGCAGTAATTTCGCTTCGATTTTCATTTTGCGCACGAGGTTATCCCAGTACATTTGATCAACGCCCAATATCACTTTAGTGGCGACATTGGAAAAGAAGTCTTCGGAAAAGTGCGTCGGTGATTGGCTCGCGCACATCAGTCCCAAGCCAAACTTGCGGCCTTCCTTGGCAATGGTGTTAAGGATGTTATTCTGATCGTCCCGGAAAAACAGGTGCGCCTCGTCAATGATCAGGAGGTCCCGCAACAAGCCGCCCTCACCATGGCGAATGGGGCCCTTTTCGAGCGCGGACGAGAAAATTTCCTGCAACCTGAATTCGACAAACATGCGCTTTTCGTCTTCACGCAACGCTGTGATGTCATAACGCCAGACCGGATTACTGGGATCGAACGGCGGCTGCTTGTTTTTGAAGACGCCACACGCTTTCAGGTTTTCTAATCGCTCCAGCGTCGATTTGAGAATTTCTTTGGATTCATACTTAATAAAGTCTTCCAGTTCTTTGCCTGTTTCCAGATTCTCGATGTACTCCGTGAAGCATTTTTTGGCGTCAAGCCGAAGCCCCAGGACTTTTTCCATAAGATCAGGATCTATGGTGGCGCCCGGATGACTTTGCTGCTTGGAAATACGATAGATTTTGGTCGTTACTTTATTGAGCTCTTCTAACGCGCGTCCTGACTTTGAATCGCCACCGATGATTAATTGCTTGAGTTTTGCAAAAGCGTATCGACAGGCATCTTCCATGGTGGGGTACTTTTTGGGATACTTTCGGGTAAAGCCGTCTTCGAGCAACCAGGATTTGGGGTCATTGCTAAAAAACCCGTTGGCGGCGTACAGATCGGTAATCAGGTAGCGAAACACCGCTTCCTGCCTTGGACCGATTGGATTACAGCCATTGATCGTGGCAATGATGTCCTGGACACGTTTCCTGACACCGCCGAAATGCGGATCCGGGCTAACAACAAAGGGATTCAGGCCGTATTCGGTCGACTCCGAAAATCGGACGGATGCTGCCCCTTGAAGGTCGATATCCCCATGCACATCCATGACATGTATTCGAGGTGAGTTTCGAGTGCTTACTATTTGTTGAATTAAGCCGCGCAGGAATGTCGTTTTGCCCATCCCGGTTTTACCCATGATGAGCATGTGAGCGTTAACCAAAGCATCAAAGTCGCAATATACCGGCGATGCTTGATTCTTTGACAACAGATAATCGTCTTGTCCTATCTCGATCTTCATGTTTTCTAAACTGATTAAATAATGTAGATGTATTCTATATCAGAGATTTTCATTGTGTCGGGTCGAAAGACGCGGTTTTTCGGCCTCTTTTGATTTACCATTAATCCGATGCCGAGATTATTTGGTTCAAAGCTACAGTTGGCATCAGCGAAAAATCTGCCTAGCTTAAACCTGTAAATCAGCTTCCAATTTCTCCACTTTCAGCGTCCGTTTTTCCAGTCAAGTAAGACAGTGAGTATTTAAAAAAATAAGATAGAAATTGTAAAAGTTGCCATTCGAAATGCAATCGCAATAAATGTTCACAATATCCAACCCCGTTTTTCATGGTTACTTTGCCATTTTTGCATAATTGATCGTTTGTGCAATGAGTCCAATCATAATAATATCCACCACAGAATGCTCTATGGAGTCTTTCAGCGAAAATGCGGCGAATTGCAGCTTATTCGGGACCCAAATACATAAACTTAAGTACGTTTATCTTTTCACTGCTCGCCAGACCCCAGTTCATGCACTTAAATTTAGAGTAAAAAAATTTATATTCATAAAATATTTTATCTTTATATTAAAATGACCTACTTTTGCTTAGAACCTTGAATAATAAACACAATGATCTCGGGAAAATTGGGCAAAAAAATACTGATTTCCTGGCTTGGAATTGCCGACCTAAAAGCAGCCGGGCAAATTCCCTCAAGAACTGATGAAATTGTTGGCGAAGGTCCGATTCTCGGCGCATTAAAAACGCTTACTTTTGATGAGTTGCATTTAGTACACGAGCAGGAACAATCCAAAGCAGATGCCTATGTAAGTTGGCTCTCTAAGTTCTCTACCATAAATGTCGTTCTTAATAAATGCACGCTACGCTCACCCATCGACTTTGGCGATATACACCGGGTTATGGACAGTTATCTCGAAAAACTGACCACAAACGAGCCGAGGCTGGATATCAGC
>JBBQCU010000115.1:0-8851 GCA_038319065.1 Methylococcales bacterium | reverse complement strand
AAAAAAAGAGGGTGGTTACAAAGAATTGCCTGTGCTAATGAAGTGAGCCCTTTGCGGCTCATTACGATTAGCATCAAACTACTGAAAACAATTGGCAAGAAACGGCTTAGCGATTTCTTTCCTTGCCGGAGCGGAATTGATTTTCTAACCTCAACAGGCATTAGCAAAAATGTTATGATATAACATTCAATTCAAGGAGCCGATTTTTGCAATGTCTACTTACCCCAAACCAAATCAGAACTATCAACAATCTTCAGAGCATAATCATAACGAATGTGTCAGCGAAGCGCTGGGTATAGCTGAGCATTTATGTGTCGAACGCGGCGTGCAATTAACGGCCATCCGCCATAAAGTACTGGAGTTGATCTGGGAAAGTCATAAAGCGGTCAAAGCTTACGAACTGCTGGATCGTCTCAAACCCCTGCAACAGGCAGCAAAGCCGGCAACTGTTTATCGTGCGCTGGATTTTTTGATTGAACAAGGTTTGATTCATCGGGTAGAAAGTCTTAATGCTTTTGTTGGCTGCCGTTGCTCGGGGCATCAACATGAGCAATTATTACTGATTTGCAAACACTGCAACGAAGTTGAGGAACGTTCCGCTCCGGACGTTATGCTGGCTTTGTCACATGAGTTCAAGCAAGCCGGCTTTATGGTACACAGTAAAGCGATAGAAGTTCATGGTATTTGTGCGAAATGTCAAAAATTTCCGGACGTGTCCGGCGAGTGAGCGTAATTATTTATGTATTTATTCTTAAAGACATAGGCGGTTGTGAAAAAAAACGCTTGCAGCATGTTATGTTATAACATATCTTGTTAGACAAACCCGTTCTTATTTATGCTCAAGATTTTGATGAATACTTAGTGAGTAATTCACCCTGTAAGCTGTTTTTTGTAACTGTATTCAACTTGATTTTTTTATCATACTCAGGATAACGATTTTATGTACAAAAAACTTATTCTCCTGGCAGCATCCACCGCGATTTTTGCCTTGCCTGCTTATTCGTAGGATCAATCGGTCATTGAGCTGGAGCCGGTGATCGTCACTGCGCCTTTACAGCAAATAGCGTCCGAAACCGCAATGCCGGTGACCGTACTTGAGGGTGACGAGCTGACCATGAAAATGGGCCATACTATTGGCGAGACCTTGAAACAGGAGCAGGGAGTCACCAGCCAGTCGTTCGGTCCCGGCGTCGGCACAC
Source organism: Methylococcales bacterium (assembly GCA_038319065.1). Lineage (GTDB taxonomy): Bacteria > Pseudomonadota > Gammaproteobacteria > Methylococcales > Methylomonadaceae > Methylobacter_C. The sequence goes on along the minus strand of JBBQCU010000115.1, from coordinate 7,652 downwards.
CAGTCATACGCGGGCAAAGCGGGCCGAGAGTGCGGGTATTATCCAATGGCATAGGCAATAATGACGTATCGCAGTTGAGCCCGGATCATGCCGCCAGCATCGAGCCGTTTATGGCGGATCGCATCGAAGTGTTGCGCGGGCCGGCGACCCTGTTGTATGGCAGCGGAGCGATGGGAGGCGTGGTCAATGTCATCGATAGTCGCATTCCTGGCTTTATGCCCGACAAGCCTTTCGGTGGTGCTTTCGAGCAGAGCTACAACTCGGTGTCCGGCGAAACCAGTACGGCGCTGAAGGCCGAAGGCGGGGCCGGGTTTATTGCTTATCATTTGGACGGGTTATATCGCAACAGCAATAATCTCCATATTGGTGGTCAGGCTATTGATGTAAACGCCGCGGAAACCAACGATCCATCACTGGATGTTATACAAAACTCTTATGGGGTGATTCCCAATACCAATACCCAGACCTTCAACGGCTCGGCGGGCGTTTCATTGGTGGGTGATCCGGGATTTGCGGGCATCGCTATCAATCAGCTGCATAACAATTACGGTATCCCCCCGGACGGCAGCGGCGGCCCCAACACCCGTATCAATCTGGAACAAACCCGGTACGACTTTAAGAGCGAATTGAAAAACCCCTTCAGTTTTGCCGATTCGCTACGCATGCGCCTGGGCTACATCGATTACCATCACACTGAACTGGATGGCGGCCTGCCGGGGACGGCATTCACTAACCAATCCTACGAAGGGCGTATGGAACTTACTCATAAACCCCTTGGCCCATTCCGCGGTGCAATTGGCTTTCAAGCGCTTGCCAGTAATTTTACCGCCACCGATTTCGGCGGCCTGAATACCATTGTACCCAAATCCCAGATCAACAGTTACGGCGTATTTGGCTTCGAGTCTTTTAATTACGGGCCAGTGACTTATCAACTGGGCGCACGCGTGGAAGAAAGCTCTATCGATCCACAGGCCGGCAGCAATTATTCACCGCCGAACGGCATACCGATCAGCTCATCCTATAACTATACGCCGATCAGCGCGTCGGCCTCAGGTTTGTGGAAAATAGATAAACGCAACAGCCTCGATTTGGCTATCACACGCTCCCAGCGTGCCCCACAAGTTCAAGAGCTGCTTTCCAACGGCTTTCACGATGCGACCCGCAGCTATGAACAGGGTGATCCCAACTTGCAGATGGAAACCTCCTACAATCTGGATCTAGGCTACAAATTCAATACCAACTGGATGCAGGCCGGGTTGGATTTATTTAATAACTGGGCGAACAACTATATTTACCAGCAACGCACGGGCCAATTTGTCTTTCAGGACGATCAGGGTAATGCCCAGCCTTGCGGCACGAGCACGGACTGTGTAGCTGTAGTCCAGACCGGCCAGACCAACGCCATTTTTAAAGGCTTCGAAAGCAAGCTTATTTTTCCCGTGATGGAAAATCACTACGGTTCAGTTGATCTCACCTTGTTTGGGGACTACACCCGAGGCACATTCGTCAACGGCGGTGATGTGCCACGCATGCCGCCGTTGCGCTTCGGCTTTCAATGGGACTATACCAAGCAGCAGTGGTCTGGCAATCTGCGCTTTACCCGCGGCCAAGCCCAGAATAATCCGGGCGCCAATGATACCTCAACGGCAGGTTATTATTTGCTGACTCTCGGCGGTCAATATCTGATCGAGGATTTCCACAATGCCAAAATCATGCTGTTCGCCAAGGCTAATAACCTGCTCAACGAAAATATCCGCAACTCGGTCTCTTACTTACGCAATTTCTCGCCGGAGCCTGGACGCGGGGTGGAAGTGGGGATACGTATCACCTATTGATAGCTGTTTGGAGCCCAACAGAACGGAATTTACGGAAACGCGACACTTACAGTTATAAGTCACGTTGCTCGTTACATTGCGTGGGCTAATGCCACTAACGAAAACTTAAAAGAAGAAATTGATCAATTGGATGTGCATTATCTGGAATTGGTTTTCCGGCTGCTTCAGCAATTCTTTCATCACGAAAAAATCAGGTAAAAACCGGACGCGTTACAATGTTCACGCCCTATTGATTATGCACCAACAGAGGTAGACCGATACCCCGGTATTTACAGAAGTTGAAGATGCGGCGGCTTATGGAAAACAATTAAGGTCTTCACTCTGGCAAAGAAACAAGCCTATCTTATTTATTGCTATGTGATACCTTTGTCATTCCTCTTTCCCACGCAGCGCGCTCATCGTTATACACCTGTTTATTATTGGTGGGCAATTTGGTAAGTTTATTCTCGTGGGTGGTCAAAAAGCCTGCCCACCTTACTTTGCTTGATTAACAGGAACAAAATAAATAATACTCGGTGCGTATCCTTGGATCATGTTTCAACAAGTTCAGCATGGACGGCTCATTTCCTTACCCACTTAACCAGTAACAGCCCGCCCCATAGCAACGACAGCATCATGATTGCAGAACCAATCACGAAGGCAGTTTTAGCCAGGACATGGTCATATTGCAAAAGACCGGACTCGGTCAAAAGATATTGCCAGTCGTGAAAACCATAAGGCGCCGAATGACCAAAATTGCCACCCAATAGCGGCAGCTGTCCAGCTCGTGCATCGTTTATATACGGCGCAATATCCAGAAAATTTTCACCGACCCACCATAAAGCAACTGATGCGCCAAAAAGATCGCGTGTTTGGATTAATAACACGCCCATGCAAATTGACGGCGTTAATAGCTGTCCCAGCGTTCCGCCTAATGAGGTAATAAATGCGCCGAAGGGTCTGAATATAATATGCCCCGCCTCATGAAAAGGCAGATTGACAAAATGTAAAAAAGAGTTTTCGACCGCATTGCTTTCGATAGATGTGCTTATAAGCTGCCAACTCCAAATAATGAGGCCCGCAAAAATAATCGACCTGCCTAAAAATTTCGCCAACGTGCTTTGCTGTGTCTCGTGAAATAGAAATCGTGTCAGCGGTTTGACTTCATCTTCTTCATAGAACGTCACATTGGGCGACTGAACGTTTTGTTGATCCGTTTGCTCAGGATGATATTTAAAATATTTTTCAAATACGATGCCGCAATGCGGGCAGATTTCACTTTGTAAATGCTGTTCACGCAGGCACTTGGGACAATTCATGATTTCTTTGATTAGATTACTGTTAAGCTCGATCATTGTTGTACATAACTCCTGAGGAATGAAAGCCGGGTACGACGGCCTCCCATTGAATCGTTAAAGCTTACTTGATCTCCTTTGCCAAGAAAACCAAACCCAGCCAATGCCGATCCGAACAGCCAAACTGCACCAGGAACGGGGACTGCTGCAGGAGTGACGAACCAAGCGGATTGATTGAAGGCAGGGTATCCACCACTAGTAGTGTTTATGCCCAAAGTATTCCTAGCGTAAGCGGGGCCTTCAGTAAGAGAAACTATAGTGCCATAGATTTCATTATTGTAGGACGCGAAAGCAGTACCACTTATCCCATAAAATGGATCTGGATAACCTGTATTGAAAAACCCCAAATTGTTTTCTAGCCCATTAAACGATATTTGTGCTCCATAATTTGCCCAGAACCCATTATTTAATGACCCAGCGTACATTGAACCCGTACTGTCAGTAGGAATTGCTACGCCATCAAAGCTCAGTGTTATATTTGAAAGATTCGTGATTAAGTTGCCATTAACCGTTCCGGTGAACCTTCCTGATATAACATTAGTGTTGCCGGTAAATTGACTGTTAAATGTATAACTAAAGTCGTACAGAATGTCCGATTGAGCCGCCATGCTTGATGATAATAGCAGAGTTGCCGAAATAAGAGTGCGTAAATTCATGGGTAAAAATCCTGTAAAAGAGGGAATTAAAATTTGTTGGAGACAGAGCTTAATCAACATTTTGAATAATTTCAAACGTTAGATTTTACAGTTGATCAAGACCAATTCTTAAAACCTTGTATCCCGTGTAAGCAATGCGTACCTTTTCGCAATTTTCCTGATTAAAATTTAAAAAGCCGGGTAGACGTAGTGAACACATTGCTTAGTTTTTTGGGGTTAAGTGATCGGAATGGCTTGGAAATGGTATGCGTACCGGATCTGGCCATGCCATTTGATATAAAACACATCACAAATTGTTGATTCATTATCCTTGGCCTTATAATCATCTGTTAGTTAAACCTGCAAAATTTATATTTAGGTGTGCCAATGATCACTAAAGAACACTCAAAAGAGGAAATTGAACAATTGGATGAGCATTATCTGGAATTGGTTATCCGGCTGCTTCAACAATTTCCTCATCACGAATAAACCAGGCAAAAACCGGATGCGTTACAGCGTTCGCGACCTATTGATTATGCAATATCAGGAGCAGACGATGCCCCCGTATTTACAGAAGTTGATAATGCGGCGCCTTATGGAAAACAATTAAGAGCTTCATTGTGGCAAAGAAATAAGCATGTTTGATTAATATGGCTGATTATATCTTTATGATATAAAAGCATCTCAAATGATCAAATCACAATCCTTGATTGATCCAGTGTTTTGTTTTTTACTTAATTGCAGGAGTACATTTTATGCTTGATATCATCCTCAGCTTAATCGCAATCGCCGTCATCCTCATTGCCATAATCGCAGTGATGCAGCCATCTGATTTCCGCGTTACCCGGACAGCCACAATACCGGCACCTGTGTCAGACGTTTTTGTCCAGGTGAATGATTTGCAGAAATGGGATGCATGGTCGCCGTGGGCAAAACTTGATCCCAATGCCAAAAATTCCTTCGAGGGGCCGGCATCAGGCGTTGGCGCTATTATGAGATGGGCCGGTAACAACAAGGTAGGGCAGGGAAGCATGACCATCATTGAGAGCCGTCCTGACGAGTTTATTCAATTCAAGCTTGAATTTCTGAAGCCATTTAAAGCCACTAATACCGCGGAGTTCACCTTTAATTCCGAAAACAATCAAACCACCGTGACATGGAGCATGTACGGAAAAAATAACTTCATGGGCAAGGCCATGGGCTTATTCATGAGCTGCGATAAGATGGTCGGCGGCCAGTTCGAAAAAGGGTTGGCAACATTGAAATCGGTGGTGGAGGGATGATTCTCAGTTGATTTATTTAAAATACAAATACATGCGCAAGTCAGGATTATAAATGCGAGACGCTACCATTAATGGCTAAGTTGGACACTGAAGATGAACTGATTTTCAGAGTTGCCATTCCAGTCCCCGTTTATCGTTTATTTGATTATCTGGCTCCGGATAATGTCGAGCTGGATAAGATCAAGCCAGGGGTGCGTCTGGAAGTACCTTTCGGAAAGGGTAAAAAAATTGCGTTCCTGCTTGAAATTACTAAGCACAGCGAACTGGATGCCGGTAAGTTAAAGCGGGTGGTACGGGTTCTGGATCACAAGCCGTTATTATCGGCAAAAGACTTGCGTCTGTTGCTGTGGGCCAGTAACTATTATCATCATCCGTTGGGTGAAGTAATCAGCGTTGCATTTCCTGCGGGATTGCGGCAGGGAAAGCCGGTTGCTGTTCAATCAGAAAAACGCTATGCACTGACTGACTTGGGCAAACTGATTTCAAGTGCCCAGTTGCAACGAACACCCAAGCAGAAAACTATTCTGGAGAAATTTCAAGGCTACCCGTCGTGCCCGTCGGAGGCTGAACTCTCGGCATGGAATGACAATTGGCGGCCCGCAGTCAAGCAGTTAATCGCTAAACAATTGCTGCAAAGCTTATCTAAATCCCCTCATTCCAGCCCTCTCCCTGAGGGAGAAGGAGCTCTTGACCTTGCCTCAACAGCATTGACCCCGGCCCCTTCGGCCCAGCTCAGGACAGGCCTCTCCCAGGGGGAGAAGGAGCTTAATGCTGCTTTACTTCTGCGACCCTCGATAATCAGGAACACTGCCTTGCAGTGTAATCCCCAGCAGCAATCGGCGATAGATGCGGTCTGTGCTGGTCTCGGGCAGTTTGGGGTTTTTTTACTGGAGGGCGTTACCGGAAGCGGTAAAACAGAAGTCTATCTCCAGATTATTCGCGCAGTACTGGAGCGGGGGCAGCAGGTTTTAGTCCTGGTGCCGGAAATCACCCTGACGCCTCAGCTTGAGGACCGGTTTAAACAGAGGTTTGCGGTAAGCATTGCCTTATCGCATTCCAAATTGACAGACAAGCAACGGCAAACTGCCTGGCTCCAAATGCAGCAAGGTGAATGTTCTATCTTGCTGGGTACACGTTCGGCATTGTTTACGCCGTTAAAAAATCCCGGATTGATTATTCTTGACGAAGAGCATGACGCCTCATTCAAGCAACAGGACGGCTTTCGTTTTTCTGCCCGGGATATTGCAGTCGTGCGTGGCAAGCTGTTACATGTTCCGGTTTTACTGGGTTCAGCTACGCCGTCCCTGGAAAGCCTGCATAACGTTGATAAGCAGCGTTACCAGTTGCTGCATTTGCCGGACCGGGCCGGCAACGCCATAGAACCGGTCCTGCTGTTGATGGATATCAGGAATAAAAGAATGCAGGAAGGCTTGTCTGAAGCGCTTATTGAGGAGATGCACAGAACCCTGGAAAAAAATGAACAGGTATTATTGTTCCTGAACCGGCGCGGTTTTGCGCCCACGCTGATTTGTCACGGTTGCGGTTGGGTTGCGCGTTGCCAACGCTGCGACGCCAATCTGGTCATTCATTTTGATGAAGAACGCTTGCGTTGTCATCATTGCGGAAAGGAACAGCGCCTGATTAGGCAGTGTCCTGCCTGCAAGGCCGGTGAATTGACGCCCTTGGGGCTAGGCACCGAACGGGTAGAAAAAGTCCTGGCCGAATTATTTGCGGATAAAGTAACTGTTCGTCTCGATCGCGATTCCACACAGCGCAAAGGCTCGCTCGAAAACTTTTTGCAGCAAATAAATCAGGGTGAAGTAGATATTATTTTGGGGACGCAAATGCTGGCTAAAGGGCATCACTTTCCTAATGTGACTCTCGTGGCGATCCTTGATGTTGACAGCGGACTGTTCAGTATTGATTTTCATGCAGCCGAAAAACTGGCGCAAATGATTGTTCAGGTTTCCGGCCGCGCCGGACGAGCGGAGAAACCCGGCAAGGTCGTTATGCAGACCCGTCAGCCGGAGCATCCTTTATTAACCACTTTAATCAGGCAGGGCTATCGCAGTTTTGCCAAAACGGCATTGGCTGAGCGTAAAGAGGCGTGGTTACCGCCGTTTAGTTATCAGGCTTTATTACGAGTACAGGCTGGGGACGTTAATACACCGCAGCTTTTTTTTCAGGCGGTCGCTGTATTAGTGCAGGAACTCAATAAAGGACATACCCAGGTTTTGGGTCCGGTTTCCGCACCGATGGCGAGGCGTGCGGGTCTTTACCGTTATCAATTGCTGTTTCAAAACATCAGACGCCAGGAACTGCATAGGTTGCTTGATTTGTTAATACCGGAAATTGCCAAACTCAAGCAGGCCAAAAAAATACGCTGGTCACTGGATGTTGATCCGGTGGATTTGTATTGAGACCTGTTATGAATCGTCTACGAAAGATACGAAAAAATGAATTGAAAAATTCATGTGGCATACGCTTTTCGTAAAGAGCACTTAATCTGCGATTAATGGAGAGCAAGCTTAAAGCCAGTTGAGTACTCCAAAATCCAGTTTGCCC
>JBBQCU010000114.1:0-8864 GCA_038319065.1 Methylococcales bacterium | reverse complement strand
TAATTCAGGTTGTGCCAGCGGCCCCTTTTTAAAGCTGAATTGTGCTGCCCTGCCTGACACCTTGTTGGAATCCGAATTGTTTGGTCATGAAAAAGGGGCATTTAGCGGCGCTATCAGTCAGCGCAAAGGCCGTTTTGAATTGGCCGATAACGGCACTTTATTTCTTGATGAAATTGGTGAGATTTCCGCCTCATTCCAGGCCAAATTGCTGCGTGTATTGCAAGAAGGTGAATTTGAACGGGTGGGCGGAACGCATACTATAAAAGTCAATGTACGCATTATTACGGCAACTAATCGCAATCTTGAAGAAGAAGTCACCGAAGGCAAGTTCAGGGAGGATTTGTATTACCGGCTTAATGTGATGCCTATCCAAATGCCGGCATTACGAGATAGAACCGAAGATATTCCCGAATTATCCGAATATCTGCTCGGCAAAATTTCAGCTCAGCAAGGTGGGCGACCTCTGGAAATCAAGGAAAGCGCCATTCGGATATTAATGAAGCACGATTGGCCCGGCAATGTCCGCGAACTGGCAAACCGTTTGGAACGTTCGGCTATTATGAGTCCTAACGGTATCATCGATCGTGATGTCATGGTCAGTACCGGTCTTGAAGATATGGTGACACAGGCCGGGCTTAATCTTAAACCCCAAAAGACGCCTGCGATTGATTTTAATGATGAAAACATGGATGACCGCGAACGCGTGATCGCAGCGCTGGAACAAAGCGGTTGGGTGCAAGCCAAGGCCGCTCGCCTGCTGAATATGACGCCAAGGCAAATCGCTTACCGCATTTTGACCCTGGATATTACTATGAAGCAGATCTAGATAATTTTCAATTTACTCACCACGAAGACACGAAGAAAAAAACATTAATTTCGTGTCTTCGTGGTGAATAAAAATGTTTAAAGATTTTTCATCAACGAGTTTGGAGCAACAATGACCATTTTATACGTGCAACACGATTATGCCGTCTTCGGCTTTGGTGAAACCAGGCAAGAAGCCATCGGTATGGCAGCGCAATGGCTAAACGACGAAACAGGCAAACAAGGTTGTTCAGTTGAATATGCAGAAAGTTTATTGGTTACTTCACCAAAGCCAGGCCAAATGACGCTTTACGAAACGGCTGAAACCATCCCTGCCGATGCTGAAAACTGGGGCGGGGAAGAGCTATTGGACTGGTATTATGATGTGGCCTGAGGTTGGTTGCTGTAATGCCGGAGTAATTACCTTGTAACAGTTAATTGTCGGCATATCAATGCCTTGACTATTACGAACAAGTATCCAGCCCTCCAGGTTTTCGCCTAAATTGCCCCGGCATTCTTCCAATGTTTTACCAGTTGCCCAAACCCCTTTTAGTTCGGATATTTCGCCATAATATGGCTCTTCGACCTCGATTATTTCAAAGTGCTCGTTTTTCATGGCGGCTTTTATAACCAACAAAACCATTTCGGCTATTTGTTACTTATATCACAGCTTAATTTTACTGTTTTGTAAGGTTTGCCACACCTATTTGTCTATTGGGATGCACACAATTGCCCTTTGTGTGCTTTTCTTACCAATGCCACAGCCGCAGTTCATCGAAAAATAGCTTTAAATTCATGCAGTAAAGCTACAAAGGATTTTTTATTAAACCAAACTTATTCTCTAACGATTAAAAACAAACTATTGGCAAGTGTTTTGCTTGAACCATTAAAAAAGAGGTAAATATGACATTACACATTGGATCCATGATGCCGGATCGCTCTCTTGATGAGAGCGTTTTAATTAAAGCCATTACCAAAGTTGCTACTGATTTGGCAGGATTGCGTGATCAGTTGGTACAAAAGAAGAGGCCTGTCCTGGACATTGTATTTTTATTACCCAGCCGGGAAGAAAAAGCCGGCTTTGCAGGGTTACGCTTGCACTCTTTTGACCATAACGGGCAGATACTAAGAATTGAATCCGCTGTGCCGGAAAAGATGGTGACATCAATCCATGCTGAGCGTTTTGTCATAGCCATCATGCAGGATGCCATTGATGCCGCCGGCGAATTCTTTAACGAGCAACATATTCTGTTTGATGTGTCTGAACATTTGGCGTTGGTGGACCTGGTCATCATAAAAGAACAACGCGCAATAAACTGATCAACGATTTTATTTTTATTTAAATTCATTTGGAGAAACAAACAATGCGACTAGAAACCTATCAAGCTAAAGGCTTATTGACTGTAACCCTGGTAAATGGTCAAACCAGCGATGCCGGTGTTTATGCTTATCGCGGTGACCTGGTTTTAAAAGAAGGCGTTCTTCGTGAGGGCTCAACAACTGACCGTAAACCCCCTGAAGCCCTGTTAATTCATTCAGCGTTGATTGTTGAAAATGACAAGATCAAATTTATTAACGGTCTGTTGCCTACGCTCGATTTGTTGCCCGTTTTTGTTGAAAAATATAAAGACGACATAGCCCCGGACTGCATAGCTTTGGTTTATGTTGAAAATATCGGTAAAGGAATGCAAGTTGAACTGGAAGGTGTTACTTATAAATTAATACCTTTCAAACAAGGCCTGGTATGGAATGAATTGCTTGAAGAACTGTATATCGAAAAAAGCGAGCTGAAGAATCAATCGCCTGAAGATAAAGTCGCTATTGCCTATGCAGCAGCCAAATCCTATAACCCGAAAACGCCTCTTGTATCGTTTGCGGAAGCTGAAGAAAATACCATCGTGGTAGTAAAAGAAGCAGCCGTAGGCGCAATTTAAGGACTTTGTATCCCTGGGCTCTTCGGTTTCAATAAGAAGAGCCCTGTCGAACGGCCGGACCATAAATGCGGAGTGCAAAAACATGTTTTTGCACTCTGGAAATGCTTTCGGAATTTAACACTCTGATAGTGTTATTAAGCTACCTGTCACGTCTTCATAATTGCTGGTTTACAACTTGCACGGGTGACAAAAAGTTAAACTTAACTGTTTATCCCGCCCTGATTGAGAAGCCCTATTGTCAACTTAATTGATACAGAGAACCTATGAAACTTCAGATTGAGCGCAAGTATGTAGAGGCAATGGTTGATGAATTTCCGGGACTGGTGGCATTAAAAGATCAACTGCGTTTTGGCAATAAAGCGGAAGTGCCATTCAAGCAATTGTCCAATGCCGAGCTAAGTTTTTTGCAGGTTCTTTACAAGAAAGCCGGGGCTGAAATGCAAGGCCATGCCGCACAGCTTTCGACGCTACAAAAAGCGATGAACGACGATACGGTCAGGTTTGAAGAAGATGACCTGGAAATGCTGTTGCCGGCTTGTGCCCGTTATCTGATCAATAACGCCATTCGTGGCTGGTTATTCCAGGCCAACGTTGCCGGAAAGCCAATGGCCTACCTGGTTACCCGGCTTGACTTTACGCCGTCGGGCGAAGAAGAAACCGGACGCGTCACACTTGAGCTTAAAGCCAATGCCAAAGGCAAAGTGGCGATTTCAACCGTCACCATCCGTGCCCGGGATATTGCCAATAAAACAGTAACCGAAATTTTTGCGGCTAAAGGTTTTCTTAAAGAAACACCTGAGCTAATCTGCACATATGACGATGCTGCCGGGCGGTATTTCGAATGGTGCGGTCAGTCCGGCGCTCAGTTTTCAGGTAAAGGAACCGGGTTTTATGCCGAAGATCCCACGGCTTCGCATCGCAACACCGACTGGGCGCGTAAAGATGTCGTGGTTTTGTCTACAGAAGGCGGAACTGCACGCCTGGTTTGTGATGAAAGTATCCTCAGCGAGCGTGCTTTAACTGCGGATGCCAAAGGCGACATTCTCGCCAAGTACCTACGCAAAGCCGCCAAAAGCAATCGCTATGACTGCAAGGTCGAGAATGAAGTAGAAGCATCGCAAACAGAAATCCCCAAAGGTTTATTCACCGAACTCCCCGTACATTGCTATTTGCTGATGTTTCATCTGGAACTCCATCATCACTTATGGGTGCATGTAAATGACATCAAGCCTTATCGCTATCAACCGGAATTAAAACAAAAACTGATTCTACGCGAAGAACAGATCGATTTGATTGATATTCTGACCGCCGAAATGGATGTCTTGATGGACGATATTGTTGAAGGCAAGTCGGGTGGCACAACGGTGCTTTGTGCCGGGCCTGCCGGGGTCGGTAAAACATTAACTGCCGAAGTCTATTCAGAAATCATCAAGCGCCCCTTATACCGTGTGCATTCCGGACAACTGGGGCTCAATGTCGGTGAAATGGAAAAAGCCTTAAAAGATGTATTAACCCGCGCTCAACGCTGGGGTGCTGTAATGCTGATTGACGAGGCCGATGTTTACATCAAGCGGCGCGATAATAATATCGCCATGAATGCAGTCGTCGGGGTATTTTTGAGGGTTCTTGAATATTTTAACGGCCTGCTGTTTTTGACGACTAATCGAGTAGATGACATTGATGAAGCGATTGTTTCCCGATGTATCGCCCTGATTAAATATTATCCGCCTGATACTGAGGCACGCCTCCGGATTTGGCAGGTAATGATCGATCAATTCGATCTGGACGTTGATTTTTACTTGATCAATCAATTAGTAGAGTGCTTCCCGGATGCTACGGGCCGCGACATCAAAGGTTTATCCAAACTGGTCGCAAAATTTTGTCAGCACAAAAAAGTAGCGCCGACTTTGGAGGTATTCAAACGTTGCTCAATATTTCGTGGGATGGATCTGGAGAAATCGGTAGAAAATGCACTAACTCGGGTCACACAAGGCATAAGTTAGTTGTATTTGGTGCAAACATGACACATTCGTTTTTTAATCCGACTCAAATCATTGCAACCCAATGCAGTGGAGGCCAAACAGTTGGCGGATTGGATTCTTTCTCTGGGCAAGAAAAATGAGACCTGGTCGAAAAATAAACAGTAGCTGTATGTCTATCGCCCAAAGTAGCTGAGGGCCATAGTGTGCAGTGACGAAGGAAGCTCATTGTCCCTCGCCGCCTACTATTACATGCTTGAAATGTCACGTTATTAATTGTTGGCATTGTTAATGCTAGATTCTTTATGTACATACTTTCCCTTTATGTTGCTCTCTCCTGGGCATGGTACCTTTGGCGTCCTACTTTCTCGGCTAGGGCGCTTTTTTTTTGTCTGTTAATGTTGTTAACCCTTGGAAATAAAGGCTGATCAGGATTTTGGCAAATGATTTGCTTGTTAAACAAGGGTATCTTAAATTGATGTAATAACGCCATTAAATGGCAGATAGCTACAATTTAGAGCAACAATATCTATTTTATTGTCACTTTTACAACAATCTTTCCATTATTGAGGAATGACTTTTTAAAGTCACAAACAATTCGATGAAATATAAAACCATCTCCATTGCCGATTCTGAAAAACTGATCAAAGAATTAAAGCCCATGATCCTGGACTGCCGGGACTTGAAAGATTATAGAGCAGGGCATTTAGAAGACGCTCTTCATGTCCATGAAGGTTTAAAAGATTCTTTAGTCAAACGCGGCGATAAGCAGCGCAGTTTATTAATTTATTGTTATTACGGTCATGCCAGCGAGCATCTTGCCGAATTTTTTAGTGATTTCGGCTTTAAGGATATTTACAGCCTCGAAGGGGGTTATTCCAGTTGGAAAGATAAACATCAGGAAGCAATTAGTGAAGCCTGAAATATGGGATTGGTTACAAAATAACTATTTCTCTGTAGCCCAACCGGTTCTAAATAACAGTGCCGGTATTTACCCGTTAATTTTGGCAAGTCAGCAAGGCCGTAGCGATGTGGTCTACTTTTTGATTGATCAGAATGCAGCACTGGATGTTATTGATGAATACGGTAATAACGCATTGTGGGCCGCTTGTTATGCCGAAAACTGTGATTGTATGGATGCACTGATTAATGCAGGAATTGAAATCAATCATCAAAATTCCGTCTCTGGCGCTACTGCCCTGATTTTTGCGGCATCCAGCGGCAGAGAGGAAGTTGTTGAAAAACTATTGGCGGCCGGCGCTGATCCGAACCTTAAAACGCACGACGATTTCACCGCGCTGGATTTGGCCTCCACCAGGAAAATACTTAAATTATTATCCAAGCTTGTTAAATCAGGAGATTGAGATGGAAGCTTTACCCCGTGAACTAGCCCTACGAATCGCTTTGGCATCGCGCATCCTGCCCGGTATCGACGTACCCAGGCTGCTGGAAATTTTACATGAGCGAGTCGGCTCCCCCCTTGATGATGAAAAATTAAAATCCATCACTGTCACCAATCTTAAAACCGGCTTGGGCAGCCTGGATGGTGAAGAAGATGGTGAAGACATAGGCATCGGCCTTGCCAATATTAAATTGGCGGTACGTTATTTATGGGGCGACGAAGCTGAAGATGAAGACCTGCCGGAAATATTGCCCTATAAAGACGGCGATATGCCGGACTCAATCCGCGTCGCCATAGGTTCAAACAGCGGTGCATTGATTAATGGGCATTTCGGTTCCTGCATACGTTTTCTGGTCTATCAGTTATCAAAAGATGATTACAAACTGGTTGATATCCGCTCAACTATTGAAGCCGATAGTGCAGAGGATAGAAATCTTTTTCGCGCCAATTTGATTAAAGATTGTCATGTCATGTTCGTGCAATCTATCGGAGGGCCGGCTGCGGCAAAGGTAATTCGTGCCGATATATACCCGATCAAGATTCCGGAGGTAACCGAAGCAGTAGACCAATTGAAGGAATTTCAGAAAGTATTCGATGCACCACCGCCGTGGTTTGCCAAAGCCTTGGGGCGTTCAGCCGAGGAACGCGTCAGGTTTACTCATGATGAGGGTTGTTAAGGCTTAAGGCTCAACAGAATTATTGGGTTAGACACAATCGCTTAAAACATCCGGAAGGTGTTAAGATTGGGATTGGCACAACGAATCCTCGTTTAGGGCGTGCCGCGCACCAAAGGTTTCAAGCATTGGAAAGGGTGCGTGCAAAACGCCCTACCTGACTGGTCATGTTTCTTTGTCCTGCTTCAGGGCGCACTGATCTAGTGCAGGCTAGCAATCTATGACACTATTTTGGTTCTCATTTACGGAACAACCTTGGCTAACGATCATTGGGAGATGATTGGAAGAGTAAGGCTGCCATGAGTAAGCAATAACATACTGATATAGTAAGATAATGGCATAAACAATGCTTTACTTTATCATGCCGGGATAAATTATATGTATTTTCATCGTTTCAACTTTGAGGCGAAAAATCATGATTTTTTAAACCTTCCCTTCTTGTTGCTACTGTTAATGTGTTCGAGAATCGCATTTTATGTACAATGCCCATAAATAGCATTTAACTGGAACTAAATTGATATTCAACATTCAACCTGACCAGAACGAGGCTATGTTGCCACGTCCAGCTTCAGGTAGATCTTCGAAATAAAGGGCGGGAACTTAAGATAACCACATTGAAATACACGATGTGAGTAAATTAATACACTGGAAGCCGTCTCCTTTTAGAAGGAAATTTAATGCTTGTCGACCGAATTGATGAGGTGACGAATGCTCGATAAAACTCTTGCCATCATACTGGCCGGCGGTGTAGGTTCCCGGCTTCATCCATTGACTGCCGACCGGGCCAAACCGGCAGTGCCATTCGGGGGCAATTACCGGATCATCGACTTCACGCTGACGAACTGTCTTCACTCAGGTTTACGTCGTGTACTGGTGCTGACTCAATACAAGTCACACTCACTGCAAAAGCATTTGCGCGATGGGTGGGCCATCTTCAATCCTGAAATCTCCGAATATATCACGCTCGTGCCGCCACAAATGCGGACAGGAGAATCATGGTATTCCGGGACAGCCGATGCAATCCGTCAGAACCTGTACCTGCTTGAGCGCAGCAATGCCAATTATGTGCTGATTCTGTCGGGAGACCACATTTACCGGATGGACTATGCCGCAATGCTCCAGTTTCACCGTGAGCAGGATGCTGAGCTGACGATTGCCTGCATGCCGGTGTCGCTTAGCAGCGCCAGCTCGTTTGGTATTATGTCGGTGGATGATGCCCATAGAATTCGAGAGTTCCACGAGAAGCCCAAGAGCCCAAAGCCTATTCCGAATGACCCTCACTGTGCGCTGGCATCCATGGGTATCTATATATTCAACATGGACCTTCTTTGCCATGAATTACAATCCGATCACCTTCTTACAGCATCAAGCCATGATTTTGGCAAGGACATTATTCCAGGTCTCATCGAGACGCATAGTGTATGCGCTTACCGGTTCGGCGGAGAAACCGGACGCGTTACCCCCGATCGTTACTGGCGCGATGTCGGCACCATAGATTCATACTATACGGCAAACATGGATCTGCTAGCGCAAGTCCCGCCGCTAAACCTGTATCAGCCCGACTGGCCCATCCGTACCTATCATGGACAAAACCCGCCGGCTCGTATGGCCCCCGGATCTCACGGACGCGAAGGGCAACTAGTCAATTCCCTGCTCGGCAGCGGGACTGTCGTCTCCGGCGGTGCAGTTAAACATTCGATCCTGTTCTCTCAAGTCAAGGTGGATGAAAATGCCGAAGTCGAGGATTCTATTTTGTTTGACGGGGTGCATGTCGGGACCGGTGCACACTTGAAACGCTGCATCGTCGACAAAAACGTTCAGATTCCGCCCTGCGAGCGGATTGGCTTTGACACCACCGCCGATGCAGCCCGCTTCACTGTCTCGGAATCCGGCATAACCGTTGTTCCGAAGGATTACCGTTTCCTGACTAATGCCCCCACAGCTTTGTAGATCAGATAAAAGCTTTATCGCTGCTCGAAATTACAGCATTAGATGAAGGAACGATGCTGGGTAAACCGGTAAACCGAAAGACCACTTTATCGTTCCCACGCTCCGGCGTGGGAATGAATCT
>JBBQCU010000113.1:0-8922 GCA_038319065.1 Methylococcales bacterium | reverse complement strand
CTTTATGGTGGGAGCAATATTGTGTTGCATGTGACTACTCTGCTGGCGTTATTTTGTAATTATTTTTTACTCGTTAACGGCAACATTTCAACGCTGATATAATCAGGATAGCCAAACCAGGCATTATTGGCGCCATCCCACCAGCAGGATATGATGCAGAGATCGAAGAAAATATCCGCCATTAGCAAATTGGCATAAAAATGGGGTCTGACTGTGGCAATTCCTATTTCACTGGCATTGTTGCATTCTACCCGAAGCATGTGGCCATCGCGATGAATCAGGGATTTTTGCTTGGGCAGTATCACCCATTGTCCTTCTTCATTAGTGAGGGTGCATTGTGTCGGACTGGACGCGATGCTGTTTACTGGGACTATTAGAATATCTTGAGTAGTGCCCTGAGCTAAAGTCACACAACCTGACAGCAGGATTGCGGTAAGCATGACTGGAAGAGTTTTAAGCATTTTTGATACTGTTAGTCCGGTTCATATAAATAAAGTTGATAGTCTATCACTAACAAGCGATAGACTTAATTGATTTTGGAATCATCAGACTATGAGCACAGTACAGAACGCAGAACCTATTTGCCCTTATTGCGGGTTTGTTTTTGATGTTATGCCATCAAGAAAGCTCAAATGTCCTCAATGTCTGGAAACTATTTACAGACAAAGTTATCCCCCCGATAACTTAAAAATGCTATTGACTGTGCACCAAGCGGCGGCGGCAAAGAGGGCTTGGTATGAGCGTGATAGAAAAAAAGAAGAGGATGAGATAAATAAGCATATAGCTACATTGCAAACATCAACAGATCATCATGAAAGAAAATTGGCTTACCTTGGACTAAGTATATATTACTGGAAAAAAGGCGCTGAATTTAGGAATATTCTTATAGAATGCCAGAAAGGACAGTGTATTGAAGAGCTAAGTGAATATTTAGCATCAAGTAGTAAAGGTGTTAAGCATGTACGAATAGTGTCTTCCCCCAATACTTGCCAGGACTTAAATGTAGACCACAATGAAATTTATACAATAGCTAATGCCTTAGCGCTAATGCCAATCCCTCATATAGGCTCTGATGATGGCCTTTGCCAATGTTTTTACGAAATTGTTTTTGATGATGAACTTCCCCTTGGATAAGTTATGTCAAGGCATTAAAGAATGACTTTTAATTAATGTGTTATGTAATTGGAAGAGACTTGCTCTGCCATTTTTATAGTTCAAGCGTTACAATATCTCAAATAAATTTTGGGTATAGTTATTTTTCCAGTGGGCATGGATATGGAAAAAATAAAAGTTCTCTTTGTATGTATGGGTAATATTTGCCGTTCGCCTACGGCTGAGGGCGTTTTTGCAAAACTGCTAAAAGAGCGCAAATTAGAAGAGCACTTTGTGATCGATTCAGCGGGCACTCATGCCTATCATGTCGGGGAGATATGCATCGTTGTGCCGGAAACGCTTATTCTCGCTTGCGCTCGAAAAGACTTATTCCGGCCTACTTGGTTTATGAGGCTAACTGCAATCAAGTTTCTCGATTTTACTCTTTAACTTATTACAAATGCTGTCATTACAGAGTTTCTCTTTAATGGAACCTAGGGCGTTTCTTTCTTTCACATTTTTTAATAATTCTGAATCTATAGGTAATAGGGGTTCAAAGTCTTTTGTTAAATTAAAATAGTTGTTGTATATACCTTGAATAGCCACTGACTGAGAACCATCTTCACATAGTTTCCCTATTATTTTAGAAGCTGCATTGTCGCTATTGCTAAAATTTGCGCCGAACTCCTTATTTTTCTGATCCCATACATATATAACTGGAGGTTCGATCATAAACATCTGAGCATCTTTTGGTCTGGAATCGGTTCTTAATTCGGCTTTATAGAGAATGGATCCTTGAAGGTCTGCACCATTAAGTGTATTTCCTAATAGTTTAGTCTCAAACAGGAGAGCGCCTTGGAACTGCACACCACCCAGGTTAGCCCCTTGAAGATCGGTATTGTTTAATGTAGCTCCTTGAAGTTGGGCATTGCTTAAATTTGCATTTTGGAGTTGTGCTTTCGTTAGATTGACACCTTGAAGGTTTGCTCCTTGTAGCTGAGCATCCTGGAGTTGTGCTTGGCTTAGATTGGCACCCTGAAGCTCTGCCGCTTTCAGATTGACAGCCTGGAGATGCGCTCCACTAAGATTAGCCCCCTGAAGTTTTGCCGATTCAAGGTACGCACCTTCAAGTTGAAGCCATTTTAACTGCGCATTCGGAATGTATTGTCCTGGCAAGCTAGCCAGCCGGAGATTAGGTGTTGAAGGTTTAAAGCCTTGTCCCTGAGTCTTAAAAAAAGTCTCTAAATCCATCTCCCCTTCCAGTTTAGCCATGGTTTCTAAATAATTGTTGTCTGGTTTCCAAACGGTTTCATTCGAAGTAATACTTAGATAGGGCAATAATAGTGGCCCAATTCTTGGGTTCATTTTTATGAACGGAACTGCCCAACTGTTAATATAGATAATATATTCTTTTGACGGTAGCCAAGTTATGAGCGCTGTTAATAGGGTTTCCAGCAGTAAAAAACAACCAACAAGCTTCATCAACCTAAGGCTATCCAGCCAACTTCGGACAGGCGTAGGGCTCATGTTAAGCAATTGCTTATTTAATCTCATTGCAAGGATGAGCTTCCATGCCAACCAACAATCGAGCAAAAATATGAAGAATTGCCAGATAGTTATCAAAGCTTCCTGACGGTCGGTAAATCGCCACAACAACAAGCCTAAAGTAATCGGTGCAAGGTAGAGGCATAAAAAACTGTTTACGAAACGCACCCAAAAATCAAATTGACCACCGGTCTCAAGCTCTGCATAGTCGAATAAAAAAGGTTGTATTTGGCTTCGTTTAATTTGCGAAGGCAAATGGGATTTTTTCCAGCACATCAGCTTGTAATGATGACTTTCCAGGTTTTGTAAAAAATTAAAATGCAGGGCAATAACAAATAGGGGTATGACAATATAAAATCCTGTCACTGGCACATTAATACCAGCGATAGGAAGGTTAATTCCTTCGCTTGAACTCAACAATTGCAAATCAGTGGTGGAAAAAACGGTGGCTAGTACGTAGGTTAATAAAGCTAAATAAGCAGTGAAGTAATCTCGGTTATTACTTGAGGAATCTTTGATGATTGAATTCATGATGCCTGGGTCCAGGATGTCCGGATCCAGGTCTTCGGGATTGGTTGTACTGCTATTGCTTGATTCAGTGAACATGGCGTCTTTCCTAATAGAAAACAAAATTATTGAATACAAAATAATTGCGATAAACTCGCTTTGACGGGATAGTCAAAAAATTGATCAGACCTTCTCTGCCATTTTTATAGTTCAAGCGTTACAATATCTCAAATAAATTTTGGGTATAGTTATTTTTCAAGTGGGCATGGATATGGAAAAAATAAAAGTTCTCTTTGTATGTATGGGTAATATATGCCGTTCGCCTACGGCTGAGGGCGTTTTTGCAAAGCTTCTCAAAGAGCGCAATTTAGAAGAGCACTTTGTGATCGATTCAGCGGGCACTCATGCCTATCATGTCGGGGAGGCCCCGGACTTACGCGCGCAACAGGCAGCGCTCGAACGGGATATTGAATTAACCCATTTACGCGCCAGAAAAGTCATTATGGGGGATTTTGAAGATTTTGATTTTTTGCTGGCAATGGATAATGATAATTATGCCGCACTGATGGAGGCTTGTCCCGAGGTTTTCAAAGATAAAATCGCTTATTTTCTTGATTATGCGCCGCATCTGGATTCTCGTGAAGTGCCTGATCCTTACTATGGCGGAAAATATGGTTTTGAGCGCGTATTGGATATGGTGGAAGCTGCTTCAATGGGGTTTTTATTGATGCTGCAGAGAACAGGTAGCATTAATGAAACGGTTAACCAATAAGGCGGCATCATGGTAATGGTATCAAATACCGTGGGGTATATGGATGATGATGTATTGCTGGAGGCTTTTTTTGCTTTTGATGATTCATTATCAGGACGAAGACCCGCAGTCCTGATTAATCATACCTGGGCAGGCAGGGATAAATTTGTTGCAGAAAAAGCTAAAAACATCGCCGCGTTAGGTTATGTGGGCTTTGCGGTTGATATGTATGGCAAAGGCATTTTAGGTTCAGGTGCTGAAGAAAATGCAAAACTCATGCAACCTTTTATGGATAACCGGCAAATGTTGCAAAAGCGCATGCAGGCGGCTCTGTATGCAGTGAAGCTTTTGCCTTGGGTTGATGATAGTAAAATTGCCGCGATGGGATTTTGCTTTGGCGGTTTGTGCTCACTTGATTTAGCCAGAACCGGTGCTGATTTAAAAGGCGTGGTTAGTTTTCATGGTTTGCTGGGTGCGCCGGGCAATACTCAGGATATTGCTGTAAAGGCCAAGATTTTAGCTTTCCATGGTCATGACGATCCTATGGTTCCTGTTGAACAGGTGATCGCCTTTGAACAGGAAATGACGAAAGCGGGCGCAGACTGGCAGCTACATACGTTTGGCAATACCATGCACGCATTTACCAATCCGGTCGCTAATAATCCGGATTTTGGCACCGTATATCAGCCCGACTCAGACAGACGTTCATGGCTGGCGATGGAAAATTTTCTGACTGAAATCTTTGCTTAACTTTTAAGCCTCAACACTTTCGACTCACCCTCGACTATTTGCTATAATTTGCACGTTATTTAAAGTCATGTAGCCGCACTTAACACAAGGAATCAGAAACGGTGCGGTTGTATTTAGTCAAGAAACCATGCCGATGCTTTGTTATCGGCACACTGTTTATATAGGGATCAATGTCAAACTTTGCTAAAGAAATAATTCCTGTTAATCTCGAAGACGAGATGAAACAGTCCTACCTCGATTACGCCATGAGCGTTATTGTTGGCCGAGCCCTTCCGGATGTTAGAGACGGCCTTAAACCAGTGCATCGCCGCGTGTTGTATGCGATGAGTGAGTTAGGTAACGACTGGAACAAACCCTACAAAAAGTCAGCGCGTATTGTCGGTGATGTCATCGGTAAATATCATCCCCATGGCGATACCGCGGTTTATGACACCATGGTTCGTATGGCACAGCCTTTTTCGATGCGCTATATGCTGATTGACGGGCAGGGTAACTTCGGCTCGGTTGATGGTGATCCACCAGCGGCTATGCGTTACACCGAAGTGCGCATGTCGAAAATCGCCCATGAACTGTTGGCTGATCTTGATAAAGAAACGGTTGATTTCATCCCTAACTATGATGAATCAGAGATACAGCCCGAGGTGTTGCCAACTCGTGTACCGAACTTGTTGGTGAATGGTTCATCAGGTATTGCAGTTGGTATGGCGACTAATATACCTCCGCATAATCTGGCTGAAGTTGTCAGCGCTTGTCTGGCAATGATTGATAAGCCGGATGTGACTGTGCATGACTTAATGGCTTATATTCCGGGGCCTGATTTTCCTACTGCAGCTATTATTAATGGTGCTTCGGGAATTTATAGCGCCTACACGACTGGCCGTGGAAAGATATATTTACGGGCGCGTTGTCATTTTGAGGACATAGGTGATAGCAGCCGGCAAGCGATTATTACCACTGAACTACCCTATCAGGTAAACAAGGCCACTTTACAAATTAAAATTGCCGATCTAGTCAAGGAAGGCAAGCTCGAAGGTATTTCCGCGATTCGTGATGAGTCAGACAAAGACGGTATGCGTTTGGTGATCGAGTTACGCCGTGGTGAAGTGCCGGAAGTGGTGCTGAATAATCTTTACAAACAGACGCAATTTCAGACAGTGTTTGGCATTAACATGGTCGCCTTGCTGGATGGCCGTCCGCACTGTATGAGTCTTATAGAGATTATCAGTGCTTTCATCGATCACCGGCGGGAAATTGTTACTCGCAGAACAATTTATCTGCTACGGAAAGCCCGCGACAGAGCGCATGTTTTAGAAGGACTTGCGGTTGCCCTGGCGAACATTGATGAGATGATCGAGTTGATCAAAACATCCAGCAATCGGGACGAGGCTAAAGAAGGGCTGTTGGCGCGCACCTGGAACGCAGGACTGGTAGCATCCTTGTTGGAACGGGCCGATGCAGCCCGATCCAGGCCGGATGATTTGCCGGAGGAATTCGGTATTCATGATGGAATTTATCGCCTTTCTGAAACCCAGGCACAGGCTATTCTTGATTTGCGTCTGCATCGCTTGACAGGCTTGGAGCAGGATAAGATAGTCAATGAATATAAACAGTTGTTGGAACAAATTGATGAGT
The DNA here is from genome assembly GCA_038319065.1 of Methylococcales bacterium. GTDB lineage: Bacteria > Pseudomonadota > Gammaproteobacteria > Methylococcales > Methylomonadaceae > Methylobacter_C. The sequence continues at coordinate 2,645 of JBBQCU010000113.1, read as the reverse complement.
ACCTGGCTATTCTGGGTAGTGATATCCGGCTGATGGAAATTATCAGGGAGGAATTGGTCGCTATTAAAGAAGAATATTCAGACCCGCGCCGCACTGAAATTATTCAAAGTCAACTGGACTTATCCGATGGCGATTTGATCACCGAAGAAGATATGGTGGTTACTATGTCCCATGAAGGTTACGTCAAGTCTCAGCCCTTGAGTGATTACAAGGCACAGCGGCGTGGAGGTCGTGGTAAATCAGCGACAGCCACAAAAGAGCTGGATTATGTCGATAAACTGATCGTTGCCAATACCCACGATACAATTTTATGTTTCTCTTCACTGGGTAAAGTCTATTGGCTGAAAGTCTATCAATTACCCGTTGCAAGCCGCGCGGCGAGAGGCAAGCCTTTTGTTAATTTATTGCCGCTGGAGCAGGGCGAAAAAATTAATGCCTTATTACCTATCCGTGAATTTACCGAAAATAAATTCATCTTTATGGCGACTTCTGCGGGTACGGTTAAAAAGACTCCTTTAAACGAGTTCGAGCGTCAACGCACTACTGGAAAAATAGCCATCGACCTAAGAGAGGGCGATACCCTTGTAGGTGTTGCGGTAACTGACGGACAGCAAAATGTTTTATTGTTTGGCAGTACCGGTAAAGCCGTCTGCTTTAATGAAGTGGATGTGCGTTCCATGGGAAGAACCGCATCCGGCGTGCGCGGCATGCGTTTACATGAAGGACAAAAAATCATTTCCCTGATTATTGCAACTGAAGGCACGGTGTTGAATATTACTGAAAACGGTTATGGTAAACGTACCAAACTCGAAGAATTCACCTGCCATAAACGCGGCGGACAGGGCTTGATTGCCATACAAACATCGGAGCGCAATGGTGCTGTAGTGGGCGCTGTATTGGTTAATGATAATGATGAAATCATGTTGATTACCGATGGCGGTACCTTGGTGCGTACCCGCGTTGACGGCATTTCGGTAGTCGGAAGAAATACCCAGGGTGTAACGATTATTCGTTTGGATAAAAAGGAAAAAGTCATTGGCGTTGATCGTATCGAAGGATTGGCTGACGAAGATGACGATGAAGGCGAAGTTGATGCCGATAGGGAATTAGATGCAGATGCAGTGTTAAACGATGATACAGATTTAGAAGATGATGCGGATTCAGACGATAGTGCTGATAATGAAATGGAATAAGGTGAATAATAAGTTTCACTCCTTGCCAAAACCCTGCTTCGCGAGCACGAATGTAGAGTGGGCGGTATTTTTCTGCCCATGTTTTTATCGATTATTTCAGCTATAAATGAATGATGGGTAATTAAGTATTACCCGGATTGTACCGCTAAATTATTTCCATTTTAAAAATTTAACCAAGAGAATCATAATGTCCAGAGTTTATAATTTTAGTGCAGGTCCGTCTGCATTCCCCGAGTCGGTACTGCATCAAGCGCAACAAGAAATGCTGGAATGGCGCGACAGCGGCATGTCAGTGATGGAAATGAGCCATCGCGGCAAACATTTCTCGATTATTGCCGAAGAGCTGGAAAGTGATTTAAGAAGCTTGATGGCGGTTCCAGAGAATTATAAGGTATTGTTTTTGCAAGGTGGCGCGTCGGCGCAGTTTTCATTGATTCCACAAAATATTTTAAATGGTAAAACCAAAGCTTGTTACATTAAGACCGGCGCGTGGTCTGAAAAGGCCATTAAAGATGCGAAGAGTTATTGTGATGTGATGGTGAGTGCGAGCTCGGAAGACACCAAGTTTACAACTATTCCGGATTCATCCACTTGGGTCCTGGATGAGCAGGCGGCTTATTTGCACTATACCTCCAATGAAACCATTCATGGCGTGGAATTTCAAAATAGTCCGGATGCCAAGGGCTTAACGCTGATTTCGGATATGTCATCCAATATTTTATCGCGCCAGATCGATGTCAGTCACTATGGTTTGATTTATGCGGGAACTCAAAAAAATATGGGACCAGCGGGTGTCACTGTGGTGATAGTCAGAGACGATTTAGTCGGCCATGCTACGAAAACAACTCCGCCGGTATTTGATTACGCCGAACAAGCAAAAAACCAATCCATGTTAAATACGCCGGCTACCTACAACTGGTACCTGGTTGGTTTGGTGCTCAAATGGTTAAAAGCTCAAGGCGGTGTAGAGGTTATTGAACAGCGCAATATTGCCAAAGCGGCAAAACTTTACCAGGCTATCGATCAATCCACTTTGTATTCTAATCCGGTAGCAATTCCATTTCGTTCACGCATGAATGTACCGTTTATTCTGGCGGATGAAAGTTTAGATAAGCCATTTCTTGTGTCAGCGGAAGCGAATGGGCTGCTTGAGTTAAAAGGGCATCGTTCAGTGGGCGGTATGCGGGCAAGTATTTACAATGCCATGCCAGAGGCTGGTGTACTTGCTCTGATTGATTTTATGGCTGAATTTGAACGCACCCATTAAACGAAATACTATAGAGCAGCAGCAATGTCATCAGTCACACCCCTTTCTGAATTAAGAGACAAAATTGATGCAATCGATGAGCAGATTTTGCGATTGATTAATCAGCGTGCGTCTTGTGCGGTGGAAGTTGCCAAAACAAAAGTTGCTCAAGGCGAGCAAGGCACTTTTTATCGCCCGGATCGGGA
>JBBQCU010000112.1:0-8923 GCA_038319065.1 Methylococcales bacterium | reverse complement strand
AATCGCCGTTTATGACTCTTTGCTTGAACGTTTTGGCGACCGTACCGAAGCGGGCATAATTGAGCAACTAGCTAAGGCGATATTCTTACGATGTTGTCACACTGGGTCAGCTAAACCGTAGCGAAAAGACAATCATCGTTTATGACTCTTTGGGCTAATTCCCAAGCTCAAGAGGCTGTGAAAGTATTCTGAAAACCTTCAAAAGTAAATTCTGTATTTTTTTAACCCATTGTTTTTACTTAATGTGAGAGTGTAAAAACATGTTTTTTCACTTCGAATAGTTAATTATTTCACAGCCTCTCAAGCTTGGGAATTCGATACTGGAAGCTCCAGCTTCCTGTCCCGCGAAGCTAGAGCTTCGCCATCTGGGTCCCCAAGCTGGAGCTTGGGGACCAGCGCAAAATAAACCACGTATTTTGATGCGGAATTTTTTAAAACCGCTTTTTCGTTCAGGCACTAATTAACCGGAGCCCTTTGAAAATGGTATGAGATGCATGGCCTTGGTTCAGACCGTATAGGCATTGAACAGGAAACCATTAGGGCGCGCTTATTAATAAAACGGGAGCGGACGTTACAGTGTTACAATGAGAGCCTCTTAAAAACGACCCATAAGGTTTTTACCATGCGATCTATTCTACTTTTTGTTCCTGCTTTGATGCTTTTTTCTTTTGCCGCAGTTGCGGAAGTTCCTTTAAGTCAAGCAGATATTTTAGGTACTTGGCAAATTGATAAAGAATCTCTTCAAAGTGACGGCAGTAAATCACGAAGCCTAAACAGTACCTGGACCTTTAAAAACGATGGAACCATGGATGGCGTTTCCCAGGATTCTGATGCTCATGCTCGAATGGAGACACTTCGTGCTTCACTTAATTATTCGATGGAAGATGGAAAAATAGTCAAGCAAGCTGCTCCGGGCCGTTCAAAAATGGAAACTTGCACAGCTGTTGAGAAAGAAAACGATAAAATGGTTCTCAAATGCCAAGCCATTTACTTTTTTATGACTAAAAAATAAGGGTCAAGGCTTGAATTTTGCATTGTTATCTTATATTTAGCATACCCCTGCTAAATTTAGCCAAAATCAAGTTTAGAGGCCTGTATAAATTATTGATTTTCTGTTTAGTCAACTCAGGTTTTGATTGTTATAAACGTTCGCAACTACTGAAATACTGTTCTGGCGGAGAGCCGGTAGACCTTGTATTCGGCCCGTCCCGGCGGCTGATCTGGCCATTCCGGATCAACCTCGAACACACTCTCAACATGCGCCAAGTCAATCTCGAAGCCCTCCGAGTATAGTGTTTTGATCTCTTCGGCAATGCCAAACACTTGACTCGGGGTCTCTGTTTCTTCCGCGTCCTCCGTGGTCAGAAGAAAAACATTAATGGTGACCGGTACAATCAGTCTCAAGTGGGCAACATAGAGCACCCGGATGTCATCCGGTAAAGCGGTAAGCGCTGCCCTGTCATAAACCGTATCAATCTGACCAAGATCTGCCCTAGTCAGTGAGAAATAATCTCCGCAAAGGATACTGAGCCGCCCATGTTGCCACAGGGTAAATTTGCCAACCTTTAGTCGAGAGGGCTGCATATGGTTTTCCCGGAAAAAGGCATGAACCGCTATAGGACTCAACTCGACACCGATGACTTCATGACCCTGCTTGGCAAGCCAAATCATGTCCAGACTCTTGCCGCAGAGTGGGACAAATATCCGGCTTCCTCGAGCCAAATCGAGACCGGGCCAGAATCTGGTAAGAAGTTGATTCACTACTGTCTGGTTAAAATCAGTTCGCCGATCGCGCCAGCATTGCAACCAAAGTCCATTATCGCGACCGGTCATGATTGCGTTAACGTTAGAAGTTTCATTCTTGACATAGTCATCGGGCATAAAGGGTTCTTCTCATAGAGAGCGGGTTGTGTATCAGGAAAATGATCTGATCGATGGGCACAACACTTCGTGAAAAGAGGCATGCAGGCCGAAAAGGCACTCGCGAGGGCCAACCCAAGTTATTTAAGACTGGAGTGGTATCTAAAGAGTAACACCTCTGATAACATAATTGCTAAATTATTGTGCGTCAGTTATGAAAGCATTAACTATCATCAAAGCGGGATCTACTTTCCCAACAACCAAACAACGTTTAGGCGATTTTGAGGATTGGGTGATACGGGCCAGTGATTTGTCAACCAAGACAATTTCAGTGATCAACCTTATGGAGGGCGAAGCATTGCCGCCTGTCGAAAGATTATCCGGCGTTATCATAACCGGTTCTCATTCGATGGTAACTGATCGGGATAACTGGATGCTGGAGCTGGAAACCTGGATACCAAAAGTCATCGAACAGAATATCCCCTTGCTTGGCATTTGTTTTGGTCATCAACTACTGGCACAGGCTATGGGTGGTCACTCGGATTACAATCCCAAAGGTCGCGAGATAGGCTCAGTCGCTATCAGGTTGACCCCTGAAGGCAAACAGGACAGGCTGCTAGGAACATTGCCGAATGTATTTACTGCTCATACCACCCATGCCCAAACCGTTATGGCGTTACCGGCGAATGCGCTAAGGCTTGCAGAAAATTCGACAGAAGCCAATCATGCCTTTCGCCTCGGTGACAACGCTTGGGGAGTGCAATTTCACCCTGAGTTTTCAGCAGATATTATGAGCGCTTACGTCAGCGAGCAAACCGCCACATTGCTTAAGGAGGGTCATGATGTCGCTGCATTACAGGCGGCAATTTGCAGCACCGATGCGGTTAACGCGTTAATCAGGCGATTTGTTACCATTGTGCAGGAAAATAGCAGCTGAGAGCCCAATGTTAAAAACCCTGCCAATGATTAACCAGTCAATGCCCTAAATGCGCCTTACAGCGTGAATTAAATCAAAGAATATGCTGCAAAATAATTCCGGCAGCAATCAGAACCGGAGTGCTTAATGTCACTGCGACATTTAATGCCAAAGCGGGCTTTAATCTTTCCATATCATCCGCATATTGGAGACTTATTCTCGCTGCCGGGATAGCAAGCGCTATAGACAATAGCCCCAATAAACTGTATACCGGTAAAAATCCAAGATAAATACAAAGAAATAGCAGTGCATAGGCGGCCACAAAAAAACCGGCATAAACCCTCGCTGATTTTTTTCTACCAATCAAAATGGGAAGGTGACAACGTCCGGCATTTTGGTCAGCCTCCCGGTCAGGAAACTGATTGAGTAATAACAAATTATTGACGAGAAAAAAGACTATCAACGATGACACGGTTACAGCCACACTATAGTGACCACTTAAAACAAAGTAGGCTCCGCAAATCATCAATGGGCCAAAAGCCAAGCCCGGCGCAAGCAAACAAATATAGGGCCAGTGGGTAATTGTCTGAGTATAAAAATAAATCAGGGCAATGCCCAAAAAGCCCACCGGAAAAAGGCCCCAGCCACTTACCCATAAAAAATAAAGTCCTGTCAGAGCCGTTATTAGCATAGAAGCCAGCGCCCCTATTCGTACCGCTTCAGCTAATTCAGGGTTAGCCGGAAGTATGCCGCTACCGCCACTAAAAGGCGTCCGCAGGGTATGAAAATCCAGCCTGCTTTTAAAATCCTCGTATTCATTAAACATATTAACGCTGATATGAGCTGTCAAAGCGCTCAAAAAAATTAACAACAGGTGCAATGAATTGATGCCGATACCTTGTGAAATTGCATAAGCCAGCGCAAGTGATAGGCTACAGGGTGGAAGCAAAAGAAAAGCGGGGCGCGATGTGGCAATAATACGAGATATTTCCGGGTTTAATAGAGTCATGGTTAGGTCGACATTGAATATTTTTGCTAGTTGAGTGCAAATCATCCTGCGCTTCCTCCGGCTTTTCTCGGGCAAGTATCTCAGACACTTCCGCGATAAAATGCGGCAGTTGCAGCATTTGAATGAGGTCATCTCGCAATCGCATCGTGACTGCGTTGTTTACGTTGCGCACGCTCAAAGGCCTCGCGCATCAGTTCGGCAATGACAGCACTCCTGTTTTGTCCTTGATAAGCTGCATTAAACGCCTCCTTAACATCGTCCGGAGCGCTGAAATTCACAATAGCCATAGCATTCTCCACACCTGTTGAAAATTTCTACAAATTATTCATTATTGCAGGGAAAGAGCAATCAAGCAGTTGCTCAACAGGCTCTAACCGGCTGACGCCAAAAAACTGTTCCGGCTTGAAGTCGTTTTTTCCGTTATCAACAGTCACTACTAGGAAACAATGATTTCCACTGTTTCAGAACTGAAATCATCGGGTATATAAATTGGATCTTTAATTTGTCTTATAGATTGCATTGTTATTTCCTTTAGCAATTGAGCCGAGAAAGGTAAGTACCGCGTACCATTTTTAAAATGTTCCGGTTAAATCAACCTCAAAAAAGGTAGGCAATATGTACAATACCTGACTAGAATTCATGCTTCCGACAGCGGAACAATCAAACCCTGGTGATTCGGATGAATCAAGAAAACTCCAAATCCGTATTTATAATCATCCCGGTAACCTTGTAGCTCCGCTGAATCAGATTCAAATAGAGTAAATCGATAATTTTTTTTTAAACTCGCCTTCTTTGGGTCGACTTCAATTTCCAATGTAAAATTATACTCCCCAGGAAACCAACAGAACTTCGTTTCAAAAAATTTCAAAAAAGGTTGAACATTACCATCATCGCTGGCGACGTCAATATTCTTGTCTTCCAGCGCATCTCTTTTTTTGAAAATATCCTGCCTTAAATTGTATTCAAGTTGGCGGTACATTTTTTCGTCGCTCCGAGAGAAAAAATTCAGAAAATTCACAATGTGCGCCCACTCCTCATTTGGTTTTATCTTGAAGGTAGTCAATAGAACAGTCTCTTTATCGCCAGGTAGTTGCAAATAATTTTGCGCGGGAAGAACAAAACAGTCGTCAGTTCCGCGGCGAATTTGTAATGTAATTTTCTTTATTTTTACTTCTCGGCCACCTGTATTGCTGACAATTAAGTGAAGTTGCGTGTTTGGGTTACCAAGCTTATGATTAAGATGCATTCGGCTATATGCCTCGACATCCAACTTTGCTCGCCGCATGAGAATGTGTAATGGTGGAAGCTGGGAAAGGACTATTGCAATAGTTGAGACAACAACGGACCAAAACTTCCAATCAAGATAGAAAGATGCTTGCGGTATTTGTTCTATCGCCATTTTTCAAAACCTTTCGTCTGATCGCTATTCAATGAATCCTAACAAGTTATTCTCCTGTTCTGGATGGCTCATACTTTACTTCAATCACATTTTACAACAATCCGTTTCAAGACTGGTTTTTCTTAACTGGATAACGTGCAAAAACGCATAAAAACCGTTTCACGATAATCAATTGCTTGCCCTACCGCCAAAGATATTGAACCCGTTCGACCAGTTCTAAAGAAATCCAATAAAAACCAACCTCCCATTCAAGCCCAGTTTCTGCTTAAACCTTGGCTTACCACGCTAATCCGTCAAGTCTTTACATGAGTCGTGACTATTCAAAGTTCGCCCCACCTGTTTTGAATTCTTAAAAATTGCCAAATAACATGGAATAATAAGCGACATCGCGTCGCATAAGGCGCAAACTTCTGGTACCCTCTAACAACCTTAAACTGATTAACAAAACACTATGGCGCAATACATTTATTCAATGAATCGGGTCGGCAAAATTGTCCCGCCCAAAAAATACATCCTCAAGGACATCTCGCTGTCTTTTTTCCCTGGCGCAAAAATTGGCGTACTGGGTTTGAACGGCTCGGGTAAATCAACTCTGCTGAGAATTATGGCGGGCATCGATAAGGAAATTGAAGGCGAAGCCATTCCGCAAAAAGGCATTAACATCGGTTATCTGCCGCAGGAACCGCAACTGGACCCTGGTAAAACGGTGCGTGGTAATGTTGAAGAAGCCGTCGTTGAGATCAAGAAAGCTTTGGAACAGCTCGATGCGGTTTACGCGGCCTACGCCGATCCGGATGCGGATTTCGATAAACTAGCCGCCGATCAGGCGCGTCTGGAAGACATTATCAATGCCTGCGACGGCCATAATCTGGACTGGAAACTCGAAGTTGCGGCCGATGCGTTACGCTTGCCCGATTGGGATGCCGATGTCACTAAATTATCAGGCGGTGAAAAACGCCGCGTAGCCTTATGCCGGTTATTGCTTTCAAACCCCGACATGCTGTTACTGGACGAACCCACCAACCATCTGGATGCGGAATCGGTCGCCTGGCTGGAACGGTTCCTGCACGATTATCCCGGAACGGTGGTCGCAGTAACCCATGACCGTTACTTTTTAGATAACGTTGCCGGCTGGATTCTGGAACTGGACAGAGGCTCCGGCATTCCATGGGAAGGCAATTACTCAAGCTGGCTGGAACAAAAAAGCAATCGTCTGTTGCAAGAGGAAAAACAGGAATCTTCCCGCCAGAAAGCCATGAAAGAAGAGCTGGAATGGGTGCGCTCCAATCCCAAAGGCCGCCATGCCAAAAGCAAGTCACGTCTGGCACGCTTTGAGGAATTGTCGTCGTCCGATGTGCAAAAACGCAATGAAACCCATGAAATTTATATACCGCCCGGTCCCCGTTTGGGTGATGTCGTTATTGAAGCCGACAACATCACTAAGGCTTTCGGCGACAAGCTCTTGGTTAACGGTTTGAGCTTTAAACTGCCGCCCGGCGGCATCGTCGGCATTATCGGCCCTAACGGCGCCGGTAAAACCACGCTGTTTCGCATGATGGCAGGGCTTGAAAAACCGGATTCCGGCGCTTTAACACTGGGACAAACCGTCCAGCTCGCCTACGTTGACCAGTTGCGTGATGAACTGGATCCGAAAAAAACCGTCTTTGACGAAATTTCCGACGGGCTGGACATCATTACCGTAGGCAAATATGAAACACCCTCCCGTGCTTATGTCGGGCGTTTTAACTTTAAAGGCGCCGACCAGGGAAAACGTATCGGCGATCTTTCCGGCGGCGAACGCAACCGCGTGCATTTAGCCAAACTGCTGAAAACCGGCGGCAATGTCCTGTTGCTCGATGAACCGACCAACGACCTGGATGTTGAAACCTTGCGTGCTTTGGAAGAAGCTCTACTCGCCTTTCCCGGCTGTGCCGTGGTTATTTCGCATGACCGCTGGTTCCTGGATAGAATCGCCACCCATATGCTGGCCTTTGAAGGCGACAGCCAGGTGGTCTGGTTTGAAGGCAACTATGAGGATTATGAAGCCGATCGTCATCGTCGCCTGGGCAGTGATGCGGATAATCCACATCGGCTCAAATATAAAAAACTGTCATAACTCTAAAAACCGCAGTTAGGTGGGGAAGTCATTCATGCTTCGACAAGGCTCTCCTGAGCGCAGCCGAAGGGCTCAGCACGAACGGAATTTTGCTATACCCAACTGCGGTTTTTAATATCAATGTTTGCCCGGTTCCAATTTTACGCCACGCCGTTCATAGGTAATGTAGGCTTGTAATGCGATCATTTTTAGATCGTCGGCGGCCAGCGGCTGCCCTTCGAGAGGGTTCCTAAGACACCAGTTGATCATTTCCCAAAGCGGTATGACTTTACCTATTTGTTTTTGAAATTTCGGATAAGTTTCGGGATGGGTGTTTGCAGCATTGGGATGACATTGAGCACAGGCAACGCCGTTGCTGCCCAGCTTGGGGCTGGTCCATAATTCGCGGCCTTGGGCCACAGTAGACATGAATTCTTCCTGGAAGCGCTGCAAATCGGCTTTGGTGAATTCATCCGCATGGGATGAGCCGGCCCAGGCAAATGCCATCAGTCCAAAACATAAGGCTATCGTTTTTTGGTCATAATTCGACATTTTGTGTTGCTCCAATAATGAACTAATAATGTGTTTGTGGTGGAATGCGCGCCTCTTCGGTCTGATAGGCGCTATCTTCCGGATGTTTTAACTTCGTGTTATAGCGAACAATCCGGTTGGCGTTGCTGTAAAGCATGTAGTTCATATCCACGCGGCCATTGGCCAGGTTGATAAATTGCCAGCCGGTCGCATCGCGTTCAAAAAACGGATCGGCCCGGTTCATGGGTACCGTCAATTTCGGCAGAAATTGCTCCGCTTGAGCGTAGGATTGCGGATAAGGCCAAGGCCAGGCAGTGGCCATGACCGAATTGAAGGTGATATTGCCGATCTGGTTATACTGTATTTGGTGAACATGGCCATAGATTACAGAAGCCGTTTTGAAGGGTTTTAGCAGCGCTTGAATTTCATCGGCATCTTCAGTCCAAAAATTCCAGCCTTTATAAATTTTTTGCAATGGCGAGTGGGAAAAGACGACGACCGGCGTGTTTTTATCAATCTTGGCTAAATCGTTTTTCAGCCATTGTCGCTGTTCTTCACCGACCATAAAAGGTGAACCATTCGGATTATCGAGATCGGCCATTTCAACCATGCGTTGTTCATTGGTAGACCAGCGTTTGAAGGTCCAGTCATCATAGGTTTTGATACTGTTCAGTATGACGAAATGCACGCCTTTATGATCGAAGCTGTAATATTGGGGCCCGAACAGCTTTTCCCAATATTCGCCGAGATCCAGGTAATAATCATGTTCACCCATGACGTAATGGACTTTGTTAGTCAGTGCTGACATGATCTCAGCACCATGATCCAGTTCGGCTTTTGTGCCAAGTTGAGCCAAATCGCCGCCGAAAATGACAAAATCCGGTTTGGGTGTCAACAAATTGGTTTCCGCAACGGCACTAATCAGTCCCCGATCCCAGTTTCTGACGAAACGGGTTCCCTCGATATGCTGGATATGGGCATCGGAAATATAGGCGAAGGTGAAGTTTTGGCCGTTTTCCGCGAAGGCTAGCTCAACCAGACTGAAGGGCACGGTTGTGCCGAGAGCTAATGCGCCGGCGTTTTTTATAAAATTCCGGCGGCTGTTATTGAATG
>JBBQCU010000111.1:0-8949 GCA_038319065.1 Methylococcales bacterium | reverse complement strand
TGACCGTGAAATGGCTTTTGTTGCTGTAACCGGAGATGCAAACATGCCTAGTGAACTGGGTGTTGGCCGCTACCTGATGAACCCGGACGGCAATTCGGTAGAATTTGCGCTTGTGGTTGCTGATGATTGCCAATGTTTGGGCATAGGCTCCAGACTCATGAAGACTTTATTGCAGACTGCCAAAGCCAAAGGTATGTCATTTTTTGAAGGTGAAGTGTTGGTCGTTAACAAACCTATGTTATCGCTGGTTAAAAAGCTTGGTTTCAGTATAGAAACAATTGCCGACGATAATGAAGTCGTGCGCGTTGTTAAAGACTTAAGGCAATAATAAACGCTCTGCTATACCACATAAGCATCAATTTAAGAAAATAACACCATGAAGATACGAAGGAAACGAAGAAAAAGCCAAGGTAAAAACTTTGTGCTATTCGTGTCTTCAGTGGTTTCAATCAATCTACTACAATTTTATTGATTGAATAAACGGAATTTCTGTTTAAGCTAATGTGTATAGAGGAATTATATATGCTTTACCGGTTGTGGCGTTAATTTCCATATATCACGATTGTATTCACTAATCGTTCTATCGGTAGAAAATTTACCGCTGTTCGCACAATTTAAAATGCTCATTCTGGTCCAGTGATCTTTATCTCTATAGGCATCTTCAACGCGTTTTTGGGTATCGATATAACTGCGAAAATCGGCAATAGTCATCCAGGGATCATATGAACTTTTTATGGAGTTGATCAAGTCATCAAACAGTCCCGGCTCAAATTGATTAAAATAGCCGGACTCCAGAAGATGCATCACCTGCTGCAAATCGTCATCCTGGCCGATAATTGCGATCGGATCATAATTACCTCGCCTTTCTTCAACTTGTTCTTCCGTCAAGCCAAACAGAAAAAAGTTTTCATCACCCGCTTCTTCACGAATTTCAATGTTTGCGCCATCCAGTGTACCAATTGTGATCGCACCGTTCATCATCAACTTCATGTTGCCGGTACCCGAAGCTTCCTTGCCGGCGGTGGATATTTGTTCCGATAAATCAGCGCCGGGGCATATTTTTTCCATGGCCGAAACGCGATAATCCTCCAAGAACAGCAAGGCTAATTTATGATCTGTATCAGGGTCTGAATTGATAACCTGGGCAACGTTATTGATCAATTTGATGATTTTTTTCGCCATACGATAACCGGGAGCCGCTTTACCGCCGATTAACACGCATCTTGGCACCCGGCTATCGATGTCACCTTTTTTAATGCAGTTATAAAGATGAATAACATGCAGTACATTGAGCAGTTGACGCTTGTATTCGTGAATACGTTTGACCTGCACGTCAAATAAAGCCTCAACACTCAGATGCAATATAGTATTGTGTTTCTGTTTTTTATAGTCAATCAGGCGCTGTTTTGCTGCCAGTTTGATAGCATACCAGCGGTGCCGGAATTGAGCATCTTCAGCGTAGGGTTCCAGTTTTTTTAACTGCGATAAATCAGTAATCCAACGGTCGCCTATCGTTTCTGTTATCAGGCTTGCCAGCTCCGGATTACAGGCGGCTAACCAGCGCCGTGGTGTTACTCCATTGGTTTTATTGTTAAATTTGTGCGGCCATAAGGCATAAAAATCGCTAAATAAACCTTGTTGCAATAACTGGGAATGTAACCGGGCAACTCCGTTCACAGAAAAACTGCCCACTATAGCAAGATGGGCCATTCTTACCTGTTGCTCGCCACCTTCCTCTATAATGGACATTCTGCGTAAACGTTCGTTATCGCCGGGCCAGTGCATGGAAACATCAGCCATAAAACGGGCATTTATTTCAAAAATTATATCCATCACTCGCGGTAATAAACGCTGCATCAATTTAACAGGCCATTTTTCCAGCGCTTCGGGCAACAAGGTATGGTTAGTATAGGCCATGGTACTGTTTGTAATAGCCCAAGCTTCATCCCACATTAAACCCTGAATATCCATGAGCAGGCGCATAAGCTCCGCAATAGCAATACTCGGATGTGTGTCGTTTAACTGAAAACAGCTTTTTTCTGCAAAGCGGGTGAAATTATTCCCATGTAAGCCTGTCCAGTGGGCAATCACGTCTTGCAAACTGGCGGATGCCAAAAAATATTGCTGCCGTAATCTCAGCTCCTTACCATTTTCATTGGCATCATTGGGATATAACACCATCGTGATATTTTCAGCAGTAATTTTTGCTGCGACTGCTTCCGCATAATCGCCGGCATTAAACTCATCCAGGTTAAACTCTTCGGTTGCCACTGCTTTCCATAGCCGCAATGAATTAACGGTCCCATTCTGATAGCCGGGTACCGGTGTATCAAAAGGCACTGCCAACACATTACAGGAGGCTATCCAGCAAAACCGTTGCTCGCCGCTTTCATCGGTTTGAATTTCGGTATGACCGCCAAATTTAATACAATGCGAGTATTCCAGCCGCTCAATTTCCCAGACGTTACCATTACGTAGCCAATGATCAGGTTTTTCAACCTGCTCACCATTCACAATAGTCTGGGTAAACATGCCATATTCGTAACGCAATCCATAACCTATAACCGGCAGTTGCAAGGTAGCACAACTGTCTATAAAGCAGGCTGCAAGACGGCCCAGGCCGCCATTGCCAAGTCCGGCATCCTGCTCACTACTCATCAACTCTTCAATTTCAATACCGAGATCATACATTGCCTGAGTTACATTGCCGGTTACACCCAGATTAAGCATGGCATTGCTTAAAGTACGTCCCATAAGAAATTCCATAGACAGATAATAACCCCGTCTACAGTCATTGTTTTTATAGATTTCGTGAGTAGCCTTCCAACGCTCCATCAAGCGGTCACGAATCGCCAATGATAAGGCTTCGCCGGCATAAAATGGAGATCGGCAGCTTTCATCCCTGCCCAACAAATGGACATAATACTCCTTGAAATCATCTATAAGATCATTTTTCATCATCCCTTTTTTGGGGAGTTTAGTGATTGATGATTTAGGTTTACTTAGAACAAATTGGTTAGTTGGCATTATTTTATCCGGAAAAAATTTTTAATTTATTCACTGAAGAATTTGTGTTGTAGACACTTTGAATTGGTTTAGTCAGTATTTCTGTTAACGCCGGCTTTCTTTTTAGCTTTTTTATGGCTTCTGCTGGCTTTTACTTCATCTAAACGATCATTTGCTAATTTAATCAAGGTTTCCTGAGCTCCCAACTGTTTATCTTTAGGACGCAACTGAATATATTGACCGTCAGCCTGCATTTCCCAGACACTACGTTGGTTGGTCAATTGCACATTTAGCATTTGCCGCAAGGCGGCCTGTAGTTCGGGTTTTTGCACAGGGGTGACTACTTCTACACGGCTTTCCAAATTACGTTTCATACAATCGGCCGAGCCAATAAAGTATTGTTCTTCACCACCATTTTGAAAATAGAATATACGGGAATGTTCTAAAAAACGCCCGACGATACTGATAACGCGAACGGTGTCCGATAATCCTGCAATACCTGGCCTTAAACGGCAAGTATCACGAATAATAAGGTCAATCTTTACGCCAGCCTGAGCCGCTCTATAAAGCGCTGCAGTTATATCGACATCTTCCAGGGCATTCATTTTAAACTGGATTAACCCCGGTGAATTTGCAGTATGTTTACTGATTTCCCGCTCGATTTTCTCCAGGAGCTTTGTCTTTAACCTATTGGGTGCAATCAGCAAATTTTGATAATTACGCTTGGGTACCAAGCCTGTAGTCAGGTAATTGAATAATTCAGTTAATTCTTCACCTATTTTTTTATCATAGGTAAGAATGCCCAGGTCGGTATAAAGCCGGGCTGTTCCGGCATGATAGTTACCCGTCCCGATATGCGCATAACGGCGCAGGCCGTTATAATCCTGCCTAACGACGTAAACCACTTTACTGTGGGTTTTTAAGCCAACCACTCCGTAAGTCACATGAATGCCTGCACTTTCCATGCGATGTGCCCATTTAATATTGGCCGACTCATCAAAACGGGCTTTCAACTCAACAACAACCGCAACCTGCTTACCATTTAATGCCGCATCAATCAAATACTGAACTATCTTGGTGCCCGCCGAGGTCCGATAGAGCGTCATTTTAATCGCTTGCACATTCGGGTCTCGGCTGGCCTCTTTGACAAAACGCTCGACAGTGGTAACAAATGATTCATAGGGGTGTTGCAATAAAATAGAACCTTGTTCGCGAATTGCATGGAAGATATTCGGAACGCCGGCCAGTTTCGGGTGATCACAGGGATGGTGAGGGGGATCGAGCAAATCCGGCCTGGCAATAGCGGCAATCTGGAACAGATCATTCATTGCCATACGTTTATCGACGACAAAAACATCCTGCTCTTCATTAAGTCCCAGTTCAGCCGCCAGCATTCCGCTTTGCAATTTTCCCATGGTTGCTGCCACTTCAAGGCGGATAACCGGAGCAAATTTACGCTCGCGCAATTCCGATTCAATCATTTGCAAAAGGTCATCGGCCTGTTCTTCATCTTTTTCAGTCATCGCATTACGCGTCACCCGGAACTGATCACAGAAAGCGATCTTCATGCCTGGAAAGAGCAAGTCAAGATTATTCGCAATCAAATCTGCCAGACCACAATAAAGTTGTTAACCACCTACCTGCATAAAGCGTGGCACTCTGGAACTAACCGGAACTTTAATGCGCACCAGGGTCATATCATCAGTTTCAGCACAACAAACACCGGTCAGTAAATTCAGGGACAGGTTGGAAATGAAAGGAAAAGGATGCGCCGGATCAATTGCTTGTGGCGTTACCAGGGGAAAAATATTTTGAATATAGTGTTCACGCATGGTTTGTTGCTGATCCTTGGAAAGCTCAAGAAAAGGTAAAAAGCGAATACCCTGTTTCTGGAGCAGGTCAATAACTTGCGTCAGCAGCATTTGTTTTTTGGCTTCAAGCTCACGCACTACGGCATAACATCCGGTAATTTGTTGCTGCGGACTGCGCCCGTCTACACTTAATTCGCTGATCCCCGCACCGACCTGTTGTTTAAGCCCACCAATCCGTTTCATAAAGAACTCATCCAGATTGGAGCTGACAATGGCAATAAACTTTACGCGCTCCAATAATGGCGTACGCTCATCCTCGGCTTCCCATAAAACCCGTTTATTAAATTCCAGCCAGGTTAATTCCCGATTGAGATACCATTCTGGGGATGTAAGGTCAAATTGCTTGACTTTAGGCTCAGGGGTTAATGTTTGTTTTGTTTGGATGGTCATATTTGTCAGTTATTTACGGTTATTTGAATGGCATTATCAAGAGGTTTACCAGTGCAACGCCCTCAAACGGGAGAATTTTTTCCTTTGATGTTCGTGCATACGAATCATAACGTTCACCAGCGCTTCTATGGCATCAAGTATATAGGGACCTTTATTCAACATGACGCATTCAGCCCTGACCGCCATGGCCGCATCGGTAAATTCGGGCCTTGACCGGGTTCCTTTTTTGGCGATAGATTCAAGTACCTGGGTCGCCCAAATGACTGGAACATGAGCTGCTTCACATAACCACAGGAGTTCTTCCTGAATTTCAGCAAGTCTGCCGCTACCTAATTCAACGGCTAAATCACCTCTGGCAATCATGATGCCCAGCTTATGCCGGCCGATAGTTCCCAATATAATATCAGGAAGATTTCTAACTGCGCGATTGGTTTCGATTTTAGCGATAATAGGCAATTCTGTAGCATTCCGTTTTGCCAGTTCCGACATCAAATACTCCATTTCCGCCAGTTTTTCTACAAATGAAAAACCGACCAAATCGGCATGCGCACAAACAAAGTCGAGATCGGTCAAATCTTTCTCAGTGAGTGGGGGCAAATTAAACTCGGCCCCCGGAAAATTAATCCCTTTGTCACTCTGAATACGAACGCCACCGGCTTTTGCCACTGTTACGCGTAACAACGCACCCTCCCCGGTCACTGCTTCAACAACCGCACCCAGTTTTCCATCATCAATCCAGACCGGTTGACCTGGTTCAAGTTTTTCAATTGCCGAAACAAGCGTACAACCAATCCGGGCAGGATGAATCAAGGCGCCGCCATTATCAAATTCAGCGGGTTTCCCCTCGATATTACCGGGTGTTAACAGCAGCAATTGATTTTTAAATACACGAATATCCAGGGGCTCCCCTGCAAATTCTCCTAAAGTAAACTGATCAACTGATTTCTGATTATCTGCCTGTTGAGCCGCTGTAAGCGTTAATGTACAACCTGAAACCAGATAAGCCGCTTTTCCGCAACTCACCAGCCAATCCGTGCCGGAAAGCGCTTTTTCTACTTTCAAATAACGCTGCTTGTTCCGGCTGTCGATAAAACCCAGGTTCATGCCTGACGCAAGTTTCTTCTGCAGCGTCTTTGGAACGGACACACTGAATAACGAACCATCAACAGAAGGGCTTGCAGCATCAGTTTTTAAAATCAGATACCCGGGCGCCACGACCTTACCGGCCGTATCTTTTTGTACCTTGATGTGATGAATTGAAGGTCCCTGAACAATGGGGCCGGTGCGAATCTTGTGCCCTGCAAGATCCATAAGAATACGGCAAGGACGGCCCGCCTCCGTTTCTGCGCGACGGATATTTTTTATCATTCCCTGCCAAGTAACTGGGTCATCGTGCGCACAATTGATGCGGGCACAAGTCATGCCCTTTTCAATCAATGAACTGACCAGCGAGTAATTCCATGCCGCTTCTGTAGCCAAAGTCACCATAACATGCGCTCTACCGAGCTCATGAAAAGGCCCGAATAATTCAATAGTATGCTGTTCCAACAGCTGCTGACCCCGATTAAAGCTGTATTCGCTGGTTTTTTTTCCACCCGGCAAATAGTGTTTGTCCGTTGCCCGTTTCAACACATCTATCAACGAATCAAAAGTCGATAATACCGATGCTTCAGCTCTACCCAGAGATGATAAACCGGCCTGAGCCAGGCGATCCTGCAAATGACGCAAATCAAATTGCCGCATGGTGAGATAATGCGCAAGATTACTGGCACTTTTGGAAAAAGTGCCAGAATGATAGTTGCTCCGGTATTTTTGCAGGCGCTGATGAGCATTAATTTCAATTTTTTGACGCAGCTCAACGACCTCTGTAAGAATTTGTTTCAGGACATCTTCATAGGGATCCGGTGTGATTTTTTTAGCGTCTACCATAAACACGGATTAAATTTATAAAACACTCTATTTTCAATAAATCGAGATTACTTAATAAATATGACAGTTTAATGAAATAAATACAGATTATTGTCGTTTACAGTTTTATCAATTTGATATTATATTGCAATAAAATTGGCACAAAATAAGAAAGTTTATGACTTTCCTTACCAGGATTTGCAAAGCCCCTCCCGCTCTGGAAAGAGTTTTTATACGATAATGCCAAATATTAGTTACGATAGTAATTGATTGTTATATTGTCATTAATTGTTAATACTACAGTGTTATGATCATAGAGTTTCACCGATCACCACAAAAATTACCACGCTCTGGTCAATATGTCCTTACAATTTGATTTTCCCCCGAGTTTAACAGCTGAAAAATTTATTGCAAAGCTTAGCAATAAGGCTAACACACAGCTGGTTTCCAGGCAGTATTGCTTGAAGACATATTATGACAGTTTTGATTGGCGGCTTTATTCAAACGGTATCACTTGCGAATTTGACCGTTCAAAAGCCGCATCGATATTACTGTTAAGAAACCTCGAAGAAAATGACCTGATCATCGCCGGCACAGAAATCAAAGAGGTTCCGGCATTCTCTCATCAGTTCCAATCACAGCAAATACGTAGCGTTCTTACCCCACTTTTGGAAATGCGTGCACTATTACCCGTGTGCACGCTGGATTATGAAACTTATCATCTAGCTATCATCAACAATGATGAAAAAACCGTACTTCGCTTGGCCATTGAAGAATACGACCTGTTCAATAATCGCGTCACCCTGCAAGCAATCAAGGGCTACAGCAAAGCCGCTGAACACATTATCGAAACACTGACCACTAAGCTTGGCTTAAAACCCGCAACCAGGCCATTACTGCTTATTGCCTTAAAACTGCAAGGCCGCAAACCTAATGACTATACATCCAAGTTGAATATTAAACTGGATCCTGAAATGCGCGCGGATATTGCAGCCAAGTCTATCTACAGCCAATTGCTAATGGCCATTAAAGATAATGAGCAAGGCACGATTACTGATACCGATAGCGAATTTTTGCATGACTTCAGAGTCGCGGTCCGACGAACCCGCGCTGGTCTTAGTCAACTTAAAGGCGTATTACCGGATAAAATCAGCGCAAACTACGTTGAATTTTTTTCCTGGCTGGGACAAATCACAGGTTCTACCCGTGATTTGGATGTTTATCTGTTAAATTTTGATCACTACAAAAGCAGCCTGCCGGCGTCAATCCGCGAGGACCTCAACCCGCTGTATGATTTTCTGCTCGCCAAACAGCACAAGGCGCACCAGGAACTGGCAAAAAAACTGCGCTCCGCCAAATACTTATCCACCCTCTACGAATGGGAGCAATACCTTAAAGCACAAGCCCCGCTAAAACCGGTTGAGGCAAATGCAAAACAGACCATTAAACAACTGGCAGATCAAAGGCTATGGAAAAATTATAAGCGTGTTGTGAAAGAAGGCAATGCAATTACCGGAGACTCACCTTCTGAAGCATTACATGAATTAAGAAAATCCTGTAAAAAGTTACGCTACTTGATGGAATTTTTCCAAAGCCTTTATCCCGAAAATCAGATAAAACACTTTATTAAAAACCTGAAAGGACTACAGGAAGTCTTAGGGTGTTTTCAGGACTATGCCGTTCAGGAAAATACCCTAAAACAGTTCAGCGAAGAGATGCTAAACAACCATGTACATGCCAACACGCTATTAGCCATGGGCGTATTAATCCAGAA
>JBBQCU010000110.1:0-8991 GCA_038319065.1 Methylococcales bacterium | reverse complement strand
TGTCTCGTTGGTTATATTGAGCTTGTTAATCGTCAGGCAGGGTAATTGCATCTCCTGCAAAGCAGTATGATGCAAAACCAGCATTACCTGAAACAACGGATGCCGGCTCATATCCCGCTGGACTTGCAATTCAGCGACCAGTTTTTCAAAAGGCAGGTCCTGATGCGCGTAGGCACTCAAACAGACCTCACGCACCCGGCTGAACAACTGGAGAAAGCTGGGTGTACCCGATAAATCGGTCCGTAATGCCAGTGTATTGACAAAAAAGCCGATCAGCTTTTCAATTTCCTGCCGGTTACGTCCGGCAATCGCTGTACCGACAACTATATCGTCCTGCCCACTGTAACGGTGTAAAAGCACTTGCAAGACCGCCAACAGCGTCATGAACAAGGTCACGTTTTGCTGTTGACTCAAGGTTTTCAAACCTCGGGTTAATGCAGCTGATAAGTGAATAGTTACTCGTGCCCCCTGGTAAGATTGCTGTTTCGGGCGAGGTTTATCAGTCAGTATTTCCAGTTTAGTCAGACCGGCCAGCCGGGTTTTCCAGTAGCTGAGTTGTCTATCCAGTACCTCACCCTGCAGCCATTCACGCTGCCAGACCGCATAGTCGGCATATTGAATGGGCAATTCAGGCAAGTTAGCAACTTGACCCTGGCTAAAAGCGCCGTAAAAACTTGCCAGCTCTTGCCCGAACACGCCCATGGACCAGCCATCGGCAACACTATGATGAATAGTGACCAAAAGGATATGCGCCTGTTCAGATAACTTAAGCAGCAAGGCACGTATTAAGGGGGCTTCTTTAAGATCAAACGCTTTGTTTGCTTCAGAATCGAGAATTTGTTGGATTTCGCTGGCCCGATTTTCTTGAGGATGTGCCGATAAGTCCATCAAGGTGCAGGCAAAGGGCAGCAATTCGCTGATAACCTGGATGGGTTCGCCGTCCTGCTCAGTAAAACAGGTCCGTAAGACTTCATGACGTGTAACGATTGCATTGAGGCTTTGTTGCAAGGCAGACACATCCAGTTTGCCGTTGAGTTGAATGGCCCACGGGATGTTATAAAGGCTACTGGCGCCAAGCAGCCGATCTAGAAACCATAACCGTTGTTGAGCAAAGGAAGCGGGAAATGCAAATAGCTTATCAATGGCATCTTGTGAAGAATGCTCATTCTTTGGCTCTTGAAGAAAGCTCATGGATTCTTTTTTCATTTGATTTGATAAGACTTGCGTTGTAATACTTTGATTGTATCAACAATGCCGGGAATACCCTCTTTCAGGATAGCTTCCAATTGAACTGACAACTCGGCAACTGTAGGTTTTTCAAACAATGAATACAGCGGGAATTCAACCTGAAATTGCTTGTTAATACGCACAATTAATTGAACAGCCAGCAAGGAATGACCGCCTGATTCAAAAAAATTGTCATGAATACCAATTTGGTCAACCTTTAGCACATCTCGCCAAATAGCTGTCAGCATTTCTTCGATTGGGGTGCGTGGTGGAACATAAAATTGCTCAGATTCCGAATGAACTTGATCAGGTGCAGGCAACGCTCCTTTGTCGATTTTTCCATTAGCCTTAAGCGGAATTTTATCTAAAAAGATAAATTGTTCAGGAATCATTACTTGAGGTAATTGCTGAGACAAATAATATCTGATTCCGGAAATGGTAATAGCCGCCTTTCTTTTAGGAACAATATACCCAACCAAATAGTTGCGCTCAACATCTTTAACAGCAATAACAACTGACGAATAAACGGCATCATGTTTATCAAGAATTGCTGTTATCTCTTCCGGCTCAATACGAACACCCCTGATTTTGATTTGATTATCAATACGTCCAAGAATTTCCGCCGTCCCATCTGAACGATAACGGCCCAAGTCACCAGTGTAATAAACAATATCTTGCTCATCATAAATAAAAGGATTTTTTCTAAAAGCAAGATTGGTTTGTTCCGGTAAATTGATATATCCAAGGCTTCGAAAGGGCGTTCTAATAACGATTTGTCCAATTTCACCAACACCACATAAAACATCGGCCTGATTTAAAATGATTGTCTGGGTTTGTGGTAATGATTGACCGATTGGCTGCATTCCAATTGGGGCAACATCAGGAACTACATAAAATAATTTTGCCAATGTCGTTTCAGTGGGCCCATACAAATTTATTATTTGCCCGCTCTCAGGGTAAGTCTGACGCCAGCTATTTATTAGATCGTCAGTCAGCGGTTCACCAGCGATAAATAAATACCTTAGTTTATGTAACTGGTTTGCATCTTGTTGCCTATCCAGCCATGAGCGGAGAATTGAAGGCACGGTATGAATGATTGAGATATTTTCCCGATTAAGCCAGAAAATCGTATCCAAAATATCACGCTCCTCGCGCAAACATAAGGTTCCGCCACTGGTCAAGGGTAAAAACAGATCCCGAAGAAAAACATCAAACGAAAGATTGGTTAGTTGCGCTACCTGGTCATTTTGATTAACTTTAAAATGTTCTCTTTGCCAATTAATAAAATGGCTTATGCCTTTATGTGATCCTAAAACCCCTTTTGGCACACCCGTGCTTCCCGAAGTAAAGAAAATATAGGCACTATCATCACCCTTTATTTCCGGCAATACCGAATTATCATGACCAGATAAAGCGGGAGAATTTTTAATCGCTGCGGTATGTGGATTAATATTTATGGTAATAAGTTCTTGTAAGTCTTCTATAACGTTTAGAGGATTTGGGGTTTCTCCAACAGCACATAATATTTTTGCTGAAGATACTGACAGCATTGTTTGCTTACGCTTGCCAGGTAACTGCTCATCAATGGTTAGTATTACGCCTCCTGATAAAAATACTGCAATGATATTTGCAATAAGACCGAAACTCGGTGTACCCGTTATACCGACAACCTGTCCTTTTCCCAATCCCCTGTTTTTCAGCTCGTAGGCCAACTTGATACTGGCATCCGCAAGTTCGCGATAAGTCCATTTTTGGTCATTTAAACTGACTGCTATGTTGTCAGGTGCGCTGTTTGCCAACTTCAAAAAGGTATCTTGAACTAATAATTGAGGAGTATCAGGAATTGCTGTTGTAGGGTCCGGAAGTACCAGGTTTGACTTTGTTGTTACCAGTGAATAATTCAATATGGCTGTATTGGGTGAAATAATTATTTGCTCAAGTAAATATTGATATTGTTCCAAGATGGAGACTATTCGTTCTGCAGAGAACAGTTCATCTTGGTAAACCAGATCGAAATTAATATTTTCTTCATTAACATTGATATAAAGTGTTAATGAAAATTTGGCCGAAATTTGAGTTTGTTCAATTGATCGTGTTTTAAGGTCTTTAATATCCAATGAATTTATTGTTCCATCAATTTGATTAACGAGAACATCAAAAAAGGGATTTCGGTTTAA
This sequence comes from Methylococcales bacterium, assembly GCA_038319065.1. Classification (GTDB taxonomy): domain Bacteria; phylum Pseudomonadota; class Gammaproteobacteria; order Methylococcales; family Methylomonadaceae; genus Methylobacter_C. The sequence continues at coordinate 5,587 of JBBQCU010000110.1, read as the reverse complement.
ATCCCGTTGAGGATTTAATTCGGCAACCAGTTTTTCAAAGGGCATATCCTGATGAGCGTATGCGCCAAGACAAACCTTAAGCACGCGTTGCAGCAATTCATTAAAGCTTGGGTTGCCGGAAAGGTCATTACGCAAAACCAGGGTATTAACAAAAAAACCGATCAAATCTTCAACTTCCTGGTTATTACGACCGGCAATCGGGCTACCAACAACAATATCGTCCTGACCACTGTAACGATGCAATAACACTTGAAAAGCCGCTAACAGTGTCATGAACAGGGTCACGTTTTTCTGTTGACTAAAAGCTTTTAAACCACGCGTTAAATCTGCTGATAGTTGAATAGATTCTTGTGCACTCCGGTAAGACTGCTGTTTCGGACGAGGTTTATCAGCCGGCAATTCCAAGGCGGTTAAATCGGACAGATGGCTTTTCCAATAGCTGAGTTGTTTCTCCAGTACCTCGCCCTGTAGCCATTCACGTTGCCAGACGGCGTAGTCGGCATACTGAATGGGCAATTCAGGCAACTTTACAGCCTGGCCTTGGCTAAAAGCACTGTAAAAACCGGCCAGTTCCTGCCTGAACACGCCCATAGACCAGCCATCCGAAACAATGTGATGGAGGGTCAACAACAGGATATGTTCCTGTTCGGATAATTTAAGCAACATAGCACGTATTAAGGGGACCTTTTTGAGATCGAATGGTTTACTGTGTTCAACATCCAGAATGCGTTGAATTTCGCTGTCCATGTTTTCTTGAGGCAGTGCCGATAAGTCCGTCAAGGTACAAGCAAAGGGCATTGATGCACTAATGACCTGAACAGGTTCGCCTTCCTGTTCAACAAAACAAGTACGCAAAACTTCATGACGATCGACGATTGCATTAAGACTTTGCTGCAGGGCATAAACATCCAGTTTGCCAGTGAGTTGTATGGCCCATGGGATGTTATAAAGGCTAGTGGCGCCGAGCAGCCGATCTAGAAACCAAAGCCGTTGTTGGGCAAAGGAGGTAGGAAAAGTGTAGGTACTATCAACACATTCCGGTAAAGAATGATCGCTATTTTGTTCTTCAAGAAAGCTCATATTTTTTTAATTGTTAACGCTTACGAATTAGTGCCTTGATCGGGGTGATTGTATGGGGATTTTCTTGTTTCAGGATAGTTTCCAATTGTACCGCCGACCCAGCAACAGTCGGCGCTTCAAACAATGAGTGCAATGGAAAATCGATTTCAAATCGCTTATTAATACGAACAATCAGTTGCATAGCCAATAAAGAGTGCCCACCCAATTCAAAGAAATTATCATGAATGCCAATCCGGTCAATTAGGAGAACCTCTCGCCAAATAGTTACCAGCATTTCTTCAATAGGAGAACTGGGCGGAACATAGGATTGTTCAAATTCAGGATACGCTTGATCCGGTGCGGGTAATGCTTTCCGGTCGATTTTACCATTGGGCGTAAGAGGAAATTTATCCAGTAACACAAACGCAGAAGGCACCATATAATCCGGTAACTTTTCTTTTACAAAAAGGCGTAATACACTTGGATTTGGCGACTCATTTTGTGAGTGTGTAAGGTAAGCAATCAAGCGTTTATCGCCCGGTTGATCTTCTCGAACGGTCACAACAACTTCATGTATCCCGGGATGCTGTCCCAGCACCGATTCAATTTCACCCAGCTCGATACGAAATCCGCGCAGCTTAACCTGATGATCAATACGTCCCAAAAATTCAATAGTACCATCAGACAAATAACGAGCCAGATCACCAGTTTTGTATAATCTATCCTGCGGGTCACTACTGAATGGATGTTTAATGAATTTTTCAGCGGTTAATTCCGGGCGATTTAGATATCCTCGTGCCAAACCATCGCCGCCAATATGAATTTCTCCCGATATGCCGATGGGAACTGGTTGCAAGTAGTTATCCAGAATATAAATTTGGGTATTAGCAATTGGCCTGCCGATTGAGGCCTTCATTTGAGATTTTCTCAGGCAAACGGTGGAGTATGTTGTGTCCTCGGTAGGTCCATAAAGATCAATAATATTTTTAACTTTTGTTTGTTGGTACAAGCGATCTACCAGTTCCATTTTAAGAGGCTCACCCGCTAAACAAATAGTCTGCACGGATTCAGGTATTTTGTTCAGTGTTAGTAATTCTGTAATGGCCGAAGGTACTGTGTTTATTAGTGTGATACCCTCATTGCTCTGGCTTGCTGTAAGTTGTAATACATTCTCCACAAGAACAAGGCGCCCGCCTTGAGTTAAAGGGACAAAAAATTCAAAAATAGATAGATCGAAACAGTAAGTTGTTGACGCTAAAACGCCTGAAATTTCTTCCTTTTCAAACATCCTCTTTGCCCAGGAAACCAGGGCAACGGTATTGCGATGCGCGATAGCCACGCCTTTTGGAAGCCCCGTTGAACCCGAGGTGTAGATGACATAAGCAAGATTTTCAGCTATTGAAGAATTGATCGGATTATCCGGGTTTTCTTGAGCTATAGCATCCCAATCCCGATCCATACACACTATCTGTGCTGAATGGGCGGGTAATAGGGCCAGTAAAGTCTCCTGGGTCAATAATACAGGTGCAGCACTATCCGTTAGAAAAAATTCCAACCTTTGTTTAGGATAACCCGGATCCAAGGGAACGTAGGCACCTCCGGCTTTCAGGATACCCAACACTCCCACCAGCATCTCTAACGAACGGCCTATGCAAAGGACTACCCGTATTTCGGGACCAACACCCAGTTTGCGTAAATAATGAGCCAATTTATTGGCACGCTCGTTCAGTTTTTTATACGTCAATGACTGATTGCCAAAGGTAACAGCAACCTTATCCGGTGTCCTTAAAACCTGTTCTTCAAAGAGTTGATGGATACATTTGTTTTTCGGATACCCGGTTTTCGTGTCATTCCATTCGACCAGTAGCTGATGACGTTCGTCTACCGTCAGTATCGGTAATTCAGCAATGAGTGCTTCCGGATTCTCGACAATGGCTTTCAATATGGTTTGAAAATGGCCGGCCAATCTGATGATGGTTTCGGCATTGAACAAGTCCGTGCAGTATTCAATCGTACCCGTTAAGCCATCGGAATGTTCCATTATTGAAAACGCCAAATCAAATTTGGCCGTCTCTTGGGCTACAGCAAGCTTGTTAATCGTCAGGCCAGGTAATTGCATCTCTTGCAATTCAGGGGGTTGCAAAACCAGCATAACCTGAAACAAAGGATGACGGCTCATATCCCTTTGAACTTGCAACTCAGCGACCAATTTTTCAAAAGGTATATCCTGATGTGTATAGGCACTCAGACATACCTCACGGATTCGGCTTAATAGCTGGACAAAGCTTGGCTTACCCGATAAATCGGTGCGTAATACCAGCGTATTGACAAAAAAACCGATCAAATTTTCAAGTTCCTGCCGGTTACGACCGGCAATCGCTGTGCCGACAACAATATCATCCTGACCACTGTAACGATGTAATAGTACTTGCAAGGCGGCCAACAGTGTCATGAATAAGGTCACGTTGTGCTGTTGACTCAAGGTTTTCAAACTCCGGGTCAATTCTGCTGACAAATGAATAGTTTCTCGTGCCCCCCGGTAAGATTGCTGCTTCGGGCGTGGTTTATCAGCCGGTAACTCCAGCACTGCCAGATCGGCCAGTTGAGTTTTCCAATAGCTGAGCTGTCTTTCCAATACCTCACCCTGCAACCATTCGCGTTGCCAAACCGCATAGTCTGCATATTGGATAGGCAGTTCAGGTAAGTTCACCGATTGGTCCCGGCTAAAAGCACTGTAAAAGTTTGCCAACTCTTCCCTGAATACACCCCTGGACCAGCCATCAGAAACAATATGATGGATGTTTACCAACAGGCGATGGTCCTGATCGGATAATCTGAGCAACAAAGCACGAATTAACGGCGCTTGCCTGAGATCAAATGCCTTGTTTGCTTCAGCATCGAGTACGCGTTGTATTTCGCTTTCCCTGTTTTCTGGAGGTAGCGCCGATAAATCCATCAAGGTGCAGGCAAAAGCCATTGATGGCCTGATAATCTGAAGCGGATCGCCATCTTCTTCAACAAAACAGGTACGCAAAACTTCATGCCGGTCAACAATTGCACCTAGACTTTGTTGCAAGGCAGAAACATTTAGTTTACCCGTAAGTTGAAAGGCCCAAAGGATGTTATATAAGCTATTGGTTCCAAGTAGTCGATCCAAAAACCATAATCGTTGTTGGGCAAAGGAGGCTGGAAAGGCATATAGCTTATCAGAGGAATCTTGTGAAGAATGCTCGCTATTTTGTTCTTGGTGTAAGCTCATGGGTTCTTTTTTCATTTCATTTGATTTGATTTGATAAGGCTTGCGATGTAATGTTTTGATCGGAATGATCGTAATGTTATTCTCTCGTTTCAGTTTGTTTTCTAATTGGACAGACAACTCACCAATAGTTGGCTCTGCAAATAAAGAATTCACTGGAAAATCGATTTGAAAGCGCTTATTGATACGCACAATCAATTGCATAGCCAATAAAGAATGGCCGCCAGATTGAAAAAAATCATCATGAATGCCAATCCGGTCCATGTGCAGAACCTCTTGCCAAATCGTTACCAGTATTTCTTCAATAGGAGATCGCGGCAAAGCACAGGGCGGACCGATTTCAGGACGTGTTTGATCCGGTGAGGGTAATGCGTTCCGGTCGATTTTGCCATTGGGAGTTAGCGGAAATTTATCCAGTAGAACAAAAGCGGAAGGAACCATGTATTCCGGCAACTTTTCTTTTAAAAAAAGCCGTATTGCGTTTACCTTTGGCCGCTCATGTTGCGAGTATGTCAGGTAAACAACCAGGCGTTTATCGCCGACCTGGTCTTCTCGAACGGTCACAACAACCCCATTTATCCCTGGATACTGTTCCAGCACCGATTCAATTTCGCCCAGCTCAATACGAAAGCCCCGAATCTTGACCTGGAAGTCTTTACGGTCAAGGAATTCGATTGTGCCGTCCGGCCGCCAGCGTCCGATATCCCACGTCTTGTACATCCGGGCTCCTGTTTCGTTTGCAAAGGCATCAGGCAGGAACCGCTCAACGGTCAGTTCAGGATGGTTAAGGTAACCACGGGCAACACCAGCACCACCAATGTGAATTTCCCCGCTTACCCCTATCGGTACAGGTTGGCCGTGTATATCCAGGATATAAATACACGTATTGGCGATTGGCCCGCCAATGTGAAGAACTGCATCGGATGCGCTAAGACGCCCGGAGGTGGCGACAACCGTGGTTTCGGTAGGGCCGTAATTATTGATCAGCGAGAACGGCAACTTATTAAGAGGGGCATGGCGCAGGCGGTCTCCTCCAACCAGTAAGATACGTAAACTCGTATTGGCAATTTCACGCCTAAAGGCAAGCTCTGCCAATGGTGTCGGCAAGAAACCTATATGGACAGTTTGTTGGGCTATCCACCAAGTAAGTAATGCCTCGGGATTGCGTGAAGTTGAAGATGGCGGTAGCACAAGCCCCGCGCCTGCAGAAAGCGAAGGCCATATCTCCCATGCAGCAGCATCAAAACCGAACCCGGCCACACAGGATGAATA
>JBBQCU010000109.1:0-8995 GCA_038319065.1 Methylococcales bacterium | reverse complement strand
ATTTCTGTGGAAACTATTTTCATACATTCGATAAACGGATATCCTGTCCGCAAAGCTCGAGTCATCATGTCCAATGCTTCAGGCAATTGCTCTTCAAACTTGTCCAGGCGTTTGCTTTTTTGTTTTCTTAGCCACACTATGGGTAAAATCGCGGCAAAAATAAACGTAACTGAAGAGATTATCAACTCATTAAAATACACCCAGGCTATTAACGCCCCCCCTATTGACATGAACAACAAAAATAAAGCAAACCGGTAAGCGACATGTGGCTTACCCGCCTGCTCCAATAATGTTTTTAATGCTGACATACCGGGCAAGCTTTCAAGTTCACGCTCAAACGGCCTTAACCGCTTAAGATATTTTTCTTTTATAATCGATGAACCGGAGTCGCCATGCGCCAGAATAATGCCTTCCAATCGTTGCTTTAGTTTACGACTGTCCGTCCGGCTTGTACCCAGTGTCGGCAATACGAAGACTTGTGACGCCACAAAGACTGTTAAAAAAACTAATCCGGCAAATATTATCGCTATATCATAGGTCATATCTACCTTCTGCTTTTAATTGAGATTGTGGGTAAAAATTGACAAATCTGCTCTACCACCTGTTTGTTTTATTTTACCCATACATTTGGGAATGATCCCGGTTGAACAATACTGGCCGAGCACAACGTTATTTTCATCTATCCCGCGCCTGTTGTATTTAAAGATTTCAGACAATGTAATTACCTCCCCTTCCATGCCATCCACTTCCTGAATACTGACGATCCGCCTGCTACCATCCTCCAGTCTGACAAGCTGGATGATGAGGTGAATGGCCGATGCTATTTGTTTTCTGATGGCCTTAGCCGGCATGTCAAGTCCTGCCATAGAAACCATGTTCTCCAGACGTGCCAAAGCATCTCTGGGGCTATTGGCATGCTCTGTAGTCAAAGAGCCTTCATGACCAGTATTCATAGCCTGAAGCATATCAAATGCTTCTTCGCTCCTGACCTCACCAATTATGATACGATCCGGCCGCATTCTAAGGCTGTTACGTACCAAATCACGGAGCCTGATTTCACCTTTTCCCTCTGTATTTGGTGGCCTGGTTTCCAAGCGAACCACATGGGGCGATTGTAACCGTAATTCTGCGGAATCTTCTAAAGTAATAATTCTTTCATTATCGGGAATGAAATTGGAGATGGCATTCAACATGGTTGTTTTACCTGAACCCGTTCCGCCTGATATCAAAATATTCAGTTTAGACCTTGTCGCTCCTTTAAGGAACTCAGCCATATAGTCGGTTAATGCATTCTTTTCTACCAAATCATCAAGCGTCATTTTATCGACTGCAAATCGTCTTATTGATAGGGAAGGACCGTCAATCGCCAACGGCGGAATAATTGCGTTTACCCTGGAGCCATCCGGCAATCTGGCATCAACCATGGGTGACGACTCATCAATCCGGCGGCCTATTCTGGAAACAATCCGGTTAATAATTTTCATCAGGTGATTGTCATCTTTAAATCTGACGGGGGTTAGCTCTAGCTTGCCGAATCTTTCAACATATACTTTTTTATACCCATTAACAAGTATATCGGCAATATCTGGATCATACAATAAGGCTTCCAAAGGCCCAAGACCCAGTATATCATCCTCAATTTCTTTAATTATTTGATGCCGGGTCTGGGTATTTAAAGGGATTGATTCATCGTCGATTAAGGCTTGCGCCGCCGCTCGAATTTGTTTTCTGGCTTCATTTTCCTCTATTCCACTGATCAGTGATAAATCAAGAATATCAAGCAACCTGGAGTGTATAATCTCCTTGAATTCCAACTCTACCTGAGAAAGTATTTTTAGCCGGAGTGGAACAAAAGCTTTTTCCTTTACTTCATGTTGCTTGACAGCTTTAGTCGCATTATCATCTACATCCGTTGTAGTTTTTGTTAAGGCAAACTCTTTCATTCTTGTTTTTAATCCCATGTATAGACTCCCGTAGATTATTTAGCGTTAATTGATGTGCAATTAATCTTAATTGGGTTATAGAAGGGTTAACCTGCATTAAAATTTGAGATCCGTTAATATACTAACGATTACAATATATACTGAAATTATATAACCGATATGTTTATGTTTTACCGAGTTATTTATTTTTCATTATAGGGTCGTGAATCATAATTAAAATCACCGGTAGGTCGTACAAAAGTGTATTTACCGGGTCGGACAACGAGAAACTCTGCCGCTTTTTGTATTGCGTTATGCGGACGAATCGCCGTCATTAAGCCAGTAATCGGACTTGTTCCAATAAATAGCCCCGTGCCAACAATAGTTGCAACAAATCCCCCCAGACGTAACGGTATATCCAATACAGTATTAATGCCCGGAGTCTCAACGGTCACTATATGACTTCTTCCATTTACAACTCTACTATCCGCGCAACTTAAAGCTGAAAAAGTTAACGCCGACATAACAATTAAAAATCCAGCAATTTTCATCAATATCTCCAATCTATCTAACTTCTATGATGATCATATGAACTGCTTAGTTGTTTTTTGCTGATCAATTTGATTGCTAATGCGTTTCGGGCTATTCCCGAAGGACTTTAATATTCTAACAGCATTAAAAAAAAGTAGCTGTTAAAACACTGCCAACGCACTTTCGTAATCCGGTTCGTTAGCGAGTTCGCTTACTAATTGCGTATAAACAACGTTGTCATGCTCATCAATAATGACGATTGCTCGTGCGGTTAATCCGGCAAGAAAAGTATCGACCAGCTTAACACCGTAATCATCTGGAAAACTTGAACGGAAGGTTGATAAAGGAATGACGTGTTTTAAGTCTTCCACTTCACAAAACCGGCATTGTGCAAACGGCAAATCAGCAGAAATAACCAAAACAACGGTATTATACAAGTGTGATGCTTTCTCGTTGAACTTACGCGTTGAAGCGGCACAGGTAGGAGTATCAAGACTGGGCACTATATTCAGTACTTTCTTTTTACCGGCATAAGTTTCCAGGGTCACATCCGCTAACTTACCGTTTACCAGTTTAAAATCAGGGGCTTTGCTGCCCACTGTAGGTAATTCGCCAGATGTGTGAAGTGGATTGCCTTGAAACGTAATAGTTGCCATAAAAATCAGGTTAGAGGTTAAAGGTTAAAGGCACAAGGTTAATAGCACAAGGCTTAAGGGGGTTTGCACTTTTGCCTTTAACCTTGTACCTTTAACCTCATCATTCCTTGCTTTTTATACGCTTCATCAAGCGTTGACGCTTTTGTACTTGCCAATCGGTCAATTTCTTTTTTTGTCCGTGAAAGGGGTTGACTGGCGATTTAAACTCCAGGCGTATTGGTGTTCCTGACAGCTTCAACTTGTCACGAAAATAATTCATTAAATAACGCTTGTAAGAAGTCGGCAAGGCATCTGTTTGTACACCATGGATAACCACAATAGGTGGATTTCGCCCGCCTTGATGAGCATATTTCAGCTTGATACGACGCGTATTGACTATCGGGGGTTGATGGGCGTCCGTGGCTTCTTTCAGGATTCTGGTCAGCACGGGCGTTGACATATCAAGCATGGCTGAGTCATACAGTTTATGCACAACATCAAACAATTTGCCGACACCGCTGCCATGCAGCGCGGAAATGGGATGTTTCTCGGCAAAATCAAGAAAGGGCAACTTCACATCCAGCTGCCGTTTAATGGTATCTTTTTGTTCTGTACTTAGACCATCCCATTTATTAAGGCCAATAATTAAAGCCCTCCCTGCTTCCAACACCAGGCCAAGTAAATGAGCATCCTGATCGGTAATACCTTCGCGGGCATCAATTAAATAAATGACGACATTCGATTTTTCAATCGCTTGCAACGATTTAATGACGCTGAATTTTTCAATAATCTCTGACACTTTGGACCGGCGGCGCATTCCCGCTGTATCAATCAGCGTAAATTGTTTGCCGTTGCGTTCAAAAGGAATATAAATGCTGTCGCGTGTAGTGCCGGGCTCATCAAATACAATAACCCTTTCTTCACCCAGCAGCCGGTTAACCAGGGTCGATTTACCGACATTAGGCCGGCCAACTACTGCGATACCAATGCCTTTGCGGCTATCTTCAACAAATTCTTCATTATCAGGTGGTAGTAATTGGTTAACTCTTTGCAGTAATTCCGGTATTCCTCTACCGTGTGAGGCGGCTATTTGGAGGGGTTCACCCAAAGCCAGTGAATAGAAGTCTGAAGCGGCTACGGTAGCATCAATACCATCAACCTTGTTGGTTACCAATATGACCGGTTTATCCAGCTTTCTCAGTGTATCGGCGATGACTTTATCTGAAGCACTGAGTCCTTCGCGTGCGTCAACCATGAATAACACGATGTCTGCTTCTTCCAAAGCAATCTGAACTTGCTTTCTGGCAAAACTTTCTATGCCTTCAGCATCATCCGCTATACCGCCGGTATCGACAACCAGGCAGGCACGATCACCGTGCTTCACCCGGCCATACTGGCGGTCTCTGGTCAAACCGGGGAAATCTGCGACCAGAGCCTCCCGGCTCCGGGTTAAATAATTAAATAATGTGGATTTGCCAACATTAGGTCGCCCCACCAGGGCTATTACAGGTAACATAGTGTTAAGGTGACCGGGTTTTTAAGGCGGCAAGTGTGCCGTCTTTTGCATAAATATAAACGGTATTATCTACCACGACAGGTTTGGCATCAATTGCACTATCGGCAACTTTTATACGTCCAAGTTGTCTCCCGTCACTAGTAGACAGCCAATGCACGTAACCTTCAAAATCGCCTACTACAACATAATTTTCATAGACAGCCGGAGCCGTTAATTTTCTTTGATGTAATTCCTTTTGTTTCCATAATGACGCACCACTGCGCTGGTCCAACTGCCAAACATCATCGGCCGAATCCGATAAATACAAATACCGGGAATCATGACTCAAGCCGGTATAGGAGGAAATCGCTTCATTTCGCCACAACACATCACCATCCAATTCTGAAATAGCGGCTGCTCCGCCGTGGTAACTGGCAATATAAATCACACCGCCCACATCGATCGGATCAACATCAAGATCCACAAGCCTTTCAACTTCAGAGCGTCCTTTAGGAATGGCGATACTGGTTTCCCAGACATACTTGCCATCAGCCAAACGCAATGCCATTAATTTGCCATTATCGTAACCTTCAATCACATTATCCTCAACAATAATGGGAGTGCCGATGCCACGTACACTTAAAGGCAGTGCGTTATGTTCATAACTCCAAAGTTTCCCGCCATTCTTTTCATTGAAGGCAGTAACCGCACCATCAGTTGTGCGAACGACCACGATGCCATTGGCAATAACCGGCACAGAAAGCACTTCGCTGGATACATGGGATTTCCAAAGCACTTCACCATTTTCACTATTCAAGGCAACGACTTCTGCATCACTGGAACCCAAAATAACCGTTCCAGCACCCAGACCAGGCCCCGCGGAAAAATGAACGTCTGTCTCGGCTTCCCAAATCAGACGACCAGTGCCCGGATCTCTTGCCTGTACCAATCCTTCCCTATCTGCAGCCAGTATTTTGCCTAAGCCAATAGCAGGGACGAGTTTTAAAGATTGTTCGTCAGCTCCATCACCGACTGATTCATGCCAAAGCTCTTCGATTTTGATTTCAGGGGTATACTCAACCAACACAGCCGGGGGATCAGTGTTATCCTCGCCGCCAAGAAAATAATTGGAAATACCGGACATGCCTTCACTAAGGGTATCAAATGCAGCGCAACCTGCCAAAACCAAACAAAGCAATAAAAGCGTAAACAGGCGCATTATTTTTGAATTTCTATTTTTTCAGATGCAGTCAAATCATCAATTTTAAATTGCAATAACGGTGATTTGTAGCCATTATCCGAGGCTTTTTGATAAGAACTTCGCGCTTGGTCCAAACGATCAAGGGCAACATACAAATCACCCGTTAATTCATCATAATTACCTGAAAAACTGGAAGATGTAGCTGGGTCGACATCGTTAATCAACTGTAATCCCTGTTCATATTCGCCGCTAGCCAGCATTAAACGAACTTGCCTGATTTTGGCAACGTTGCTCAATTCTTTATTCGGTCCCGCTGCTATGTTATTCAAGATCGCCTGTGCTTTAGGTAGATCGCCTTGCTGAACTTTTAATTTTGCCAGGGAAAGACCGCTATAGGCCGCATATTCTGTCTTGGGATATTGTTCCTTAATACGCTCAGCCAGTTTCTCCGCGCTCTCCTTTTTGTCTGCCCCAATCGCCTGGATTAATTGACTGTATAACGCCGATGCTTGTTCCGCCTGGGCTTTCTTATGATCTTGCCAGTAGTTCCAGCCCAAAATGACAGTAATACCAAGAACTAAACCTACAATTGTCGATTGTCCATTCTCTTTCCACCATCTTTTTAATGCGTCAAGCCGTTCTTCTTCTGTATCGTAAATTTCCACTTGCTTTCTCTTGTTTGTGTTTTTAAGTTTGATGCTTATGGGGTGACGTTAAGCCAACCTTAGCCGTATAGCCCTTGCAAAAAGGCAATTGTTTGCTCCTGTAATAGCTTTTGTTGTCCCTGCTCACTGCGCAACGATTTAACGCTGACTTCTCTGCGAATCACTTCATCATCACCCAAAATGATGGCATATTCGGCGCCTGATTTATCAGCTTTTTTAAACTGACTTTTAAAACTGCCGCCACCACAATTTACCTGTAACTTCAATCCCGGCACTTCATTTCTGATTGCTTCAGCAAAACGCAAGCCTTCCCGCTCGGCCGTTTCGCCAACACGGATCATATACACATCAACAGTTCTTGCAACAGGGACATTAGCCGAAGTTTCAATCAAAGCCAATAAACGCTCAATGCCCATTGCAAAACCCACGGCAAAATTCGATTTACCGCCCAATTGTTCTATCAGGCCATCATAACGTCCGCCCGCACAAACTGTGCCCTGTGAACCCAATTCATCAGTAACCCATTCAAAAACAGTTTTGCTGTAATAATCCAGTCCGCGTACTAATCTTGAATTGATTTCGTAACTGATCCCCTGATCATTTAATGTTGCAGTGAATGCATTAAAATGTTCCAGGCTTTCTTCACCCAAATAGGACAATAATTCAGGAGCGTTGGCGACAACTTGTTGCATGGCCGGATTTTTGGTATCCAGAATCCGCAAGGGATTGGTCTCCAGCCGGCGTAAACTGTCTTCATCCAACTCATCGAGATGCTCCTGAAAATAGCCGACTATAGTTTCCCGGTAAGCCAGCCGTTCAGCAATGGTTCCCAAGGAATTGAGCTGCAAACGTACTTTGTCGCGTATCCCCAACTTTTTCCATAAGCGATCCATTATCAGAATTAATTCAGCATCAATATCAGGCCCGGGCATGCCGTAAGTTTCAACACCCAATTGAATAAACTGGCGATAACGCCCCTTTTGTGGACGTTCATGGCGATACATAGGACCATAATACCATAATCTGTGTACCTGATTATGCAAGAGTCCATGCTCCAGGCAAGCTCTAAGGCAACCAGCCGTCCCTTCCGGGCGCAAGGTTAAGGAATCTCCGTTACGATCATCAAAGGTGTACATTTCTTTTTCGACTATATCGGTTACTTCGCCAATAGAGCGCTTGAAAAGTTCTGTTTTTTCTACAATGGGCAAGCGAATTTCGCTATAACCATAAGCATTCAGTACGTCTCTTATCGTTTTTTCCGCGTATTGCCAGAGCGGTGTTTGTTCAGGAAGCACATCGTGCATCCCCCGAATTGCTTGTATATTATTTGCCATGTTGTTCAGAATGGCCTGTTATTGTAAAACAGGCTTGATTTGTTTCGCTTCGTCTGAAAGTGGAAATTTTTCCAATAATAGCTTTTGGTATTCTTTTGCCAGCTCTGCATTACCCAGTGCGCGCTCTGTTTGCATACCGAACCATAAAGTTCCTGACGTATGAGATGCAATACCAAGGTATCGTTGTAAATAGCTTTTTGCCACCCAATATTCGCCGTTTTGATAGCTGATTTTTTGCATTTCCAGCAAGGCCGGCGCATAAGTTTTATTAAGTATTAATGCCTGCTTGAAGTATGCCTTGGCACTCTGGTTTTGTTTCATTGCCTCCTGGCAACGCCCGGCATTTGTTAATGCCAGCCACTGCCTGTCATTTAATTGCGTCGTAATCGCCTGAGTCAATAAAGCCATCCCTTCTTCATATTCACCTCGGTCACAGAGGAAACGGCCAAAGTTGTTTTGCACACTCCAATCATTGGGTGACTCATCCAGTGCCTTTTCATATTGATCTTTGGCTTTGTCATAGTCATTCAATTTTTCATACAAAAAAGCTAATGCATTATGCACCTGGGCATTGCTTGGATCTTTTTTTAATGCCAGCTGCAAGTTCTCCTTTGCTATTTCCAGCTTGTTAAGATCCATGTAGCGTACTCCTAGTTGTAAATAAATACTGGCCGAATCCTCATTTTTAGGACCCTTTGCGGTCGATGAAGCGCAAGAAGTTAATATAAGAGCTAAAAGGAGGCCACTAGCATGGCGATTAATTATTTTCGATGTATCAGGCAGCATGCTCTGAACCAACCGCCTTTAGCTTAAGGTGTCTGCGACTTTTGTCCTCAACCTGACCAACCAATTGACCGCATGCAGCATCAATATCTTCCCCGCGTGTCTTTCTGACCGTGGTGACAATCCCGGCATCGTTTAAAGCCGTTTTGAACCGATTAATTGTTGCACTGCTTGAACATCGATAAGCGTTATTAGGAAACGGATTAAAAGGGATCAAGTTGAGTTTTGACGGAACTGTTTTTAATAATTTAATGAGTCCGCGAGCATCCTGCATTGAATCATTAATACCGTCAAGCATCACGTATTCAAAGGTAATTGTGCGCCGTGGTGCAATCCTTGCGTTATCTCTGCACGCCTCCATTAACTCCTTTAATGGATATTTTTTATTAATCGGTACCAATTCATCTCTCAATTCATCGGTGACGGCAT
>JBBQCU010000108.1:0-9008 GCA_038319065.1 Methylococcales bacterium | reverse complement strand
ACCTCCGAAGACATCAATAACCTGTCTTACGCGTTAATGCTGAAAGCCGGCCGCGAAGTTATCCTGGCGCAAATGAGCGACTGTATAGCTGCAATCAAAAAAATTGCCTTGGAAACCGCTGATCAACCCATGTTGTCACGTACTCACGGACAATCCGCCACACCGACGACAGTGGGCAAGGAGTTTGCCAACGTTGCCGCGCGTATGCAGCGCCAAAAAGAACAACTGCAATCCGTGAGCCTATTGGGCAAAATAAACGGCGCAGTGGGCAACTATAATGCGCATTGTGTGGCATACCCGGATGTCGATTGGGCTGAATTTGCCCAAAACTTTGTCGAATCGTTAGGCCTGCAATGGAATCCTTACACTATCCAGATTGAACCGCACGATTATATTGCCGAATTTTTCCACACCCTGTCACGTTTTAATACCATTTTGCTGGATTTTGACCGGGACATCTGGGGTTACATTTCCTTAGGGTATTTCAAGCAAAAAACAATTGCAGGAGAAATCGGCTCATCCACGATGCCGCACAAAGTCAACCCGATTGATTTTGAAAATTCAGAAGGCAATTTAGGCATAGCTAATGCCTTGTTTGCCTTTTTGGGGGAAAAATTACCCGTGTCACGATGGCAGCGTGATTTAACCGATTCCACGGTACTGAGAAATATCGGTGTCGGTATCGCTCACACCAGCATAGCCATACAAGCCAGTTTAAAAGGCATATCAAAATTACAGATCAATACCGAAGCGATTGAAGCCGATCTTAATGCTAACTGGGAAGTGCTGGCGGAGCCCATACAAACCGTAATGCGCCGTTACGGCATTGAAAAACCCTATGAAAAACTTAAAGAACTCACCCGGGGCCAACGTATTACACCTGAACAAATGCAGGCGTTTATTGAAAAACTGGAAATTCCGGCAGAAGCCAAAGCGGCTTTGCTGGCATTAACGCCGCGTAATTACACGGGTTATGCTGAAAAACTGGCTAAAGACATTTAGAAATGTTAGATATTTAATTTTACTCTGCCCCCCATTTCTGGATATATCCTATTGCGTTGATAAACATTAAGGATTATCACTTCATCCTTATCGATTTCGTTATACCATGTAAAGACTAATCACTACACATTATTAGTTACCGGAGAAACTCATGCAAACAGTAAAACAAGCTGCACAGCAGTTGATTGAACAGGTATCAGATCAGGCCAGCTGGGGTAACATCATGTATGAGTTATATGTGAAGCAGAAGCTGGAAAAAGGCCTTAAGGCGGTAACCGATGGCCGTATCGTGTCCCAAAAGGAGGCCAAAAAGCGGTTGTTGGGCAATGCGGGTTAACTGGACGGAACCGGCGCTGGAGGATTTGGCAGGGATTCAGGCCTATATCGCCAAGGACTCCCCGTATTATGCCAGGCAATTCATAGAGAGTATCTTTGAGGCGGCTGAAACACTGGAAGATTTCCCGGAACTGGGAAGAAAAGTGCCGGAAGCTGAAGCCACTGAAAAATCAGGGAATTGATCTTCCAAAGCTACCAGATTATGTACCTCAACCAAAACAACCTCGTATTCATCCTGGCCGTAATCCACGGCAGCCGGGACTTGGCGAGCATAGAACAGAAGCCTTGGGCGGTAGGATAAGGATCAGTCAAGTGGCAATCACATTCGGTGGGTTATACCTTCTGTAAAATCATAAAATCAATTCAACCTTACCCCATCGATCTTGGGATGTCCTCATAACAGGGTAAATAGGAAATGGCGTAGGCCGGAATAAGACCACCCAAACGTAGCGCGTGGTGGCGTTTCCGGCAATATCCTGCAGTGTGCCGGAAACGCTTGTTCTCGCTCACGCTCGAAAAGACTTATTCCGGCCTACCTGGCTGAAATAATCGGCCAACTGCCATTCAGATAGATCGTTAATTTGATAATCGAAATACGCGCCGACGCGCCGGATGGCGCGGGAATAGGCCTCGATCGTCTTGGGCTGGAGGCCTTTGAGTTTAAGGTGTTTAAGATGCGTTTGATAATTCTGCTTGAAATTTGCTTCGGATGATGTTGTCATTGCTTAGTAACCTCATTATTTGTTGCTAAACGATCCCCTCTGATTGAGGGCTTGAGGTTACATTTTAATAGATTAATCGGTGGCGGGGCTTTTCTCCTCGATAGCGGCTTCGTCCAACACAGCGCTCAAGGGGACGCTCCGCTTCGCTGCGCGCCCCTTAGCTCGGCGTTAGGCGCGATATGACATCGATAGTTACCAATTTTAAACTCATATTAATAAGGAGAAAATAATGAAGACATGTCCACACTGTGCTGAGCAGGTTCAAGATGCAGCCACAAAATGTCCGCATTGTAGGGAGGTTATATTTTCATCAAACCCCGGAACAAATTCGATCATGTCTATCGTGGTTTTTGTAGTCCTGTTCTATGTTCTCTATAACGCATTCACTGCTTTTGTAGAAAACGAAACAGAAAAGGAAATGACCAAAATAAATGCACAAGCCGAAAGAGAAATGGAAAGACTAAGAAGCTCGCTTGGTAGATAATTATCGCCATCCACCATAATCAATGGGGCAGACTTTTAAATCTATTCATGCTCAAAAGAAATAACATCCGTTGAAGTTCGGCTAAGCCATTTATAATAAAGGTGAATTTTTGAAAGTAAATGTGCAAAAAATATTTGGCAACTGGGATGCCGGCTATTCACTCGACAAACACTCAATTAGCAGTGTTTTTATCGGTAACAACGAATATGGTCATCCCATGTTTGACACAACGCGAACAGAGGTTGGCGAGGCTTTATATCAGTTGAAATACAATTCTGATCGTAGTCAAGTAAACGTACTCGCACAACAGATAGTTGATTCCCTTGGTAATCCTTTCCAAAGCGCATCGTTTATCGTACCAATGCCACCGTCTAAGCAAAGAGCTTTCCAGCCTGTAAAGGAGATTGCAAAGCAAGTCGCGATATTAATGAAAATTTTCTACGTTGACAATGTTTTGGTGAAAACCGCATACACAGCTCAAGTGAAAAATATCCCATCAAAAGAAGAGCGGATTAAAGCTCTCTGTTCAACCTTTAAGGTAAATGACGTGTTGGCTGAAGGCACATATAATGTACTAATCTTGGATGACTTGTACGACACAGGATCGTCACTCGAAGCTGCTACAGTCATGCTAAAACAGTACACAAAAATCCAGAAAATCCTTGTCGCCACAATAACCAGGAAAAACCCATGACAAATGTTTTTGTATCTGGCTCAATCAAGATTAAAAACCTTGACTCCAAAGTCATTGAACGACTAAAAAACATTATCTCATCGAACCTTGGAGTAATTATTGGTGATGCTGACGGTGTTGATAGCTCTATTCAAGAATTCTTAAAATCCAACGAAGTGCGTTCTGTTGTCGTCTATTGCTCTGGAGATACGCCGAGAAACAATCTTGGGCATTGGGAAACCAAGAAAGTTAGTAATACCTACAAACCTGGAACTCGACAATATTTTACCGCCAAAGATAAAACGATGGCTGAGGACTGTGATTATGGTTTTATGATTTGGGATGCCAGCAGCACGGGAACTCTAAGCAATGTAATTGAACTTGTCGAGAGAAATAAGGTTGGTTTAGTTTATATAAACAAAGCCAAGGAGTTTCTTAAAATCAAAAATGTTGAAGACCTCGAAACTCTAATCAAGTTTATGAGTGCAACATCGCTCAAAAGAGCAGATGAAAAAATAGGATTATTTAAAAAAATTGGGTCAATAAAGTCTATCCAACATGACTTGTTTGATAGTCAGTCTATCGAAGCCACCATTCCGGTTAAACAACCAAGCCTAACGAATAAGGTTAGATTGTGCGAGCCGGGTAGGGTGCGCACCGCGCACCTACTCGGACGCTAACGGCGGTACGGGCGAATATTTTGGCGACAATTTTGTCGGCGGTCCTCCTGCCATCACCAAACCCATCCGGATAATCGGCCTCCCTGATGGTGCGCGGTGCGCACACTACCGGGCTTCGAGCAGGTCGACGCCCGCTTCGATTAGATGGGTAGCATAGCTATGGCGAAGACTGTATGGGGTAATCTTTTTTTTATACCGCAGCTGAACGGGACGGGGTTTGAAACCCCGTACAAAACAATTCTTTTGACTGGATAGATATAGCGATGCCTGAAATTAGCCGATTTCTTGGAATAATTATACGAATGGTATGTTCTCCACCAAGATGAGCTAATGGCAAATTGGAAAGCGGCCATGAACAGAAAACCAATGTTAAAAATTGAACCACTGGAGTAAGAGATGTTTATCCATGTTACGCAAGCTATATATCGAGGCGATTATAAAGTTTGGCTCTCATTTAATGATGGAGCAAAAGGTGAAATTGATTTGTCATTCGAATTGTACGGAGAGATATTTGAACCCCTCAAGGATAAGGAATTTTTTAGCTCATTTAAACTAGAAGGTCACACCTTGTCTTGGAGTAACGGGGCTGATTTCGCTCCTGAATTTTTGAGGGAACAAATCGCCTAACGAATAAGGTTAGATTGTGTGAGCGAAGCGAACCACAATCTGAACCGGTTGTTGGACAAGCCCGGTGATAGTCGATGCAGACTTTATTATAAGAAAGGATGGTGCAAGTAGTCCGAATGCGAACAGGGCGGGAATCCGCGTTTTTACAATCCGCATAGCACCGCCGTAGCAAGGACACTTGATCGTAGGCCGTAATGCTCGTTCAACCAAAATTTAAATGGGGTTCAAGCGAAGCGACTCCTGAAGCAGTGCCAACAGCCGTTTGCTGTTGGGATGCAAAAAGCCAAAGTTACGGGTACGCCTGAAGCCCTTGGGCATCACATGCTGCAAAATCAGCCACAAGAACTGGACACCGGGCAGCGTTCGGGTCTGCACCTTTTTCGTCTTACTGTCTCGATAGCGGAAAGTGACCAGACCATTTCGGATTATTTCTCAAACAAAGCCATCGACTCAACATGCGCGGTTTGCGGGAACATATCCATCACCCCGGCTTTAACCAGTTTATAGCCTAATTCATTCACCAGGATACCTGTATCGCGGGCGAGAGTCGATGGATTGCAGGACACATAAACAATCTGCTCGGGCTGCCATTTTTTAAAATGGCGCAAAACTTCTGCTGCTCCGGCCCTGGAAGGGTCCAGCATGATTTTATTGTATTTGCGATGTGCCCATGGCTGATCGCTCAGATCCTTGCTTAAATCAGCCACATAATATTCAACGTTGCTGATGCCGTTGTGACGGGCATTTTCCCTGGCATGAATCACCAGAGGCTGGTCGCCTTCAATACCTACAACTCGTCCGGCAAACTTTGCCATCGGCAAGGTAAAATTGCCCAGGCCACAAAACAGATCCAACACGCTATCATTTTCATTAAGGTTGAATGTCTCCAGAACCCGGTTAATCATTTGCCGGTTGATTTCGTAATTAACCTGGGTAAACATGGCGGGCCGGAATTTAAACTCCAGGCCCAGATCGGGCAGGGCGTAAGTGGGTATGACTTCCGGCTCCCCGTCCAGCGGGGTTATCGTATCGGGGCCTTTGGGTTGCAGGCAGAGGGTCATTTTATGTTCGTGACCAAAATTGCGCATCCGTTCCTGGTCGGCAGTTGTCGGAGGCTCCAATACACGAATAGACAGCACGCACTGCTCATCGCCAATTGCCACTTCTATCTGGGGAATTTTCTCCCGGATTGTTAAACCCGCGATCATTTCCCCCAACGCTGTCAGCTTGGTGCCGACGATCGGGTGCATGACAATGCAGCTGTCAATCTCAGCTAGATAGGGATGGCGTCTTTCTCTAAAACCGACCAGCACCCGGTTTTTTTTAGCCACATATTTAACCCCCATACGCGCTTTGCGGCGATAACCCCAGTGCGGTCCGTCCAAGGGCTGCCACAGTTCCGGCATCTGAACCTTGCCGATGCGCTTAAACTGCTCAGCCAGTAAATCCTGCTTGATTCTGATTTGAGCAGAGGATGCGACATGCTGAAAACTGCAACCGCCGCAAACGCCGTAATGGGGGCATAGGGCATCAACCCTGTCGGCAGCACGGCTTAACAGCGTAACTAATTTGCCTTCGGCATAATCCTTGCGGCTTTCGGTATAGATGAACTCAACATCCTCACCCGGCAACGCCTCATCAATAAATATCACTTTACCATCAACGTGAGCGAGGCCACGGCCATCATGAGCAAGTGATTCTATGGTGACTTTAACCGGCGTTTCCGGTAACTGCTTCTTTCTTCTTCTATTGGCCATGCCTATTTCTGCTTCCAACTTCCGGATGATTGATACCACCAGCCTGATTGAGCATTACTCACCCAGCGAGCGGCAAAGGTTGATTTGATTTGTGTGGTCCATTCAGGATAACCGTTGGCATTGGCAATCGCCTGATACAGGCTTTGCCGGTCTGCATTTTCTGCAGCGACCAGTTTATTAACCTGGTTTCTATCTTTAAGGGGCACATTGGCGGCATCTCTGACTGACAAAAATCCGTCTGCTTTAATGCCGATAAAACCCGCTGCATAAAAGGGTTGAAGCGCGGCAAAACGGCTTTCCATCGTTGCCCGCAACTGCCTGATGGCGGGGCTGTCAATGTTTAAATCAGCCTCGTCTGCCTGTGCAGGCGAAACAACAACATTGAGGGCATTATCCAGCCACTGAAAAGCGGTCATTTGCCAATCTGTTAGACTTGCCTTTGGCTTGGGTTCTGTTTTTTGCGGCGTAATAGTCTGAATGTCTTTAATAATTTCATCCGCCGCCTTTTCAGCCGCAGCGGCAGGGAAGTAAATATTAATGGTGACGCATGCAGTCAACAATAACGCGCCTAATACCGGTATTTTTCTCATAATGCTCTCTAACTATTTATGTGATATGTAAGAATCTTCAGCCGAAGGGGGACAGCTCCTTCTCCCTCAGGGAGAAGGTTGGGATGAGGGAATCTAAAAAGCGAAAAGCCTTATTTAATCCCCTCACCCTAGCCCTCTCCCTGATGGAGAGGGAACCAGTCCCTTTTAGCTTAAGATGGTTTTTAATCAGGGCTATTCAATAATTGCTTCATCCGATGACGAAATACGTTTTAATCTTTCCATCAATACATTCCAGTCAAGGCGGGTATTGTAACCGATCACCTCAATCCGCGGCAGACCGCCGCCGGTAATAATGGCATAACCCTCGGGCCTGGCCTCTACACCCATCAACTGACAAACCCCCTCATGCAGGTAGCAACCCAGCCCGATTTTATCGTAACCGAAAGTTTCAAAGAGGCTTAAAAAACTTCTCGACAATATGTCTGATGCTCCCCCGCCACCAATACTGGCGATATTTTTTACGGCTTTTTGGCTGATTCTATGGCGGGAATCATCGTCATCCGGCGTTCCCAGCCACGCGAAAAAAGTGACCGGATGCCAGTTTTCCATAGTCAACTGTCTGACAAATCCCGATAACTTGCCGGTAATACCGCCAAATTTAAACTTGCCTGTCAATTGATCCAGATCGATATTAGAAATTTCCATGTCGCTGTAAAACTTGGGGAAATCGGTAAACAGACCCGATGATGCAAGTTTGGTGATTTTAATCTCACCATCAAAAATCTTAATGTTTAGTTCCCCTCCAAATTTCAGCGTTTTATTGCTGTACTCAACCCGGGGAATATTTCCGCTGATAGTGCCTGATAACGGTGTCCAGTTTAACGCTTTCGACCACTGCTCCATTGAAATATTGTTCAAGCTACCCGCAAAGTAAACATCCGGTTCTTGCTGTTTTTTTCCTTGCCAGCCCAATTGATTGATAGCGATGACGCCGCCCAAAAAAGGCAGATGTGTTTTTTCAAGCAATGTGAAACTACTGGCACGGCTCAGGAAAGAAATCCTGGAAGGGCCTATGGGCAAGGCATGTACCTGAATTTGCTGCCATGCTAACGTTGAGGGTTGATTAAAGGCTTCGCTATTAGACCAATTAATGGTGCCGATTCCACCATCCACTTTGATGCGCTCTGCTTCGTCTTTAACAGCAAACTTGTTAACAGTTGCCGTTAACGCGGTCACTGAGTTCTGAACAATGGATAAGTCAGCGTTCAACGTGCCGGCTAATGTAATGCCTTGCAATGCAGTCTGTTCAAAAAATGACTTCAGATAGATAGTTGACAGCTTTTGCAGATCATCACTTTGCAATGACAAATCTGTTTTTTCAAGTTTTATCTTTTTATCATATTTAACAATTGCGCTGCCCTTTAATGCCAAAGCCGCAGCATGTTTATAACTTGCAGATTTTATTTCAGCCCGTTTGCTTATGGCGTTCCAGTTGCCTTGTGCGTCTAGTATCATGGGTTGTCCATCTGCCTCCAGATAAAGCGGTTCGATATACAACGCGCCACCCTTAAAACGCGAATGACTTTGCCATTGCCACAAATCATGATTGTTTTGTATTTCCAGTTTGGTATCCAGGATCAATGCTTCAGTAGCAAACCGTCCATCCCTGGTTTGTCCGGTCAGGCCCTTCAGCCTGGTGGTCAAGCTAAAATTATCTATTAGCGCGTGGCTACCGGATGCATTCAACTTGAAATTGATGTGTCCGCCTTTTAATTCAAAGTCCGCTGGTTGAAAAAGTTTTTGAATCAGGACGCTATCCAACGCTTTGGCATTAATTTGTATCTCCCATTGGTTGTCGAGTTCATCAGCTTCTATAGATACTACACCACCCGCCACTTGCAAATCGGTAAATTTTAAGATGCTATGCTTTTCCCTGATATGAAAAGAAAAATTGGCGGCCGGCGATTGCCATCGCTTTGAACTTATCTGCGCATGCCCTTGCGCGCACAATAATTCCTTGTTTTGCCATGTGAAAGATGAACAATGGATATTGATCAGATTCAGATCATCGAAAGGTAAGGGCAAACTTAACTGATTGATAGTTAGTGCCAGTTTTTGCGGGTTTTTGGCCAGATCAAATAATGTGATTTGAATACCTAGTAATTTCCAGCCAGTG
>JBBQCU010000107.1:0-9016 GCA_038319065.1 Methylococcales bacterium | reverse complement strand
CCACGCTTATGCAGACGTTTCACAACGGATGAAAGCAAGCGCATTTCCACTTTGGGTGAGCGAATGCCGCCGCAATGCCATACATGCTACGATTTTGATATTGTTGCTGCTCGGCGCAATCACATTAAGCGTAATTACGGGCGATATTTTACCGTTCATAGGTTTGGTTATTGGCTATATGTTTTTGATTCTGCGCTCTGCTTATAAAGCGCGCTGGAAAAAAGCGCCGCCTTTAACCTTGCTGCTTTATGGCATACACTCCCATTTCCAACAGATTCCGATTTCTTTTGGACAGTTAAGTTATTGGTACCATCGTCTAAGAAATCGTCAACAAGGATTAATTGAATACAAATGAGCTACCTACTTAAGATGGCGCTTGTTAACACATTGCGCCCGTTTGCAGTATTCAGTAACCGGCTGGAACCGCTTCACAGGTTATGGGCTAATGCCAGATTGAATAGCGCGCTGGGCGGTACGATTCATCCTTCCGTAGTGGTGTTGAGCATGCCCGAATTGCACGGCACCCGGCAAATAATGTTGGGGAAAAATCTTTATTTGTACCGCGACCTTTATTTGGAAACACAAGAGAGCGGGAGTATCAAAATCGGTAATGATGTGGTTTTGTCGCGTGGCGTGCATTTAGTGGCTTTTGCCGGGATTGTTCTGGAAGAGGGAGTATTGATTGGTGAGTATTCGAGTATTCGAGATGCTAATCACCGTGTAATTGCAGGCAGCTCAGTGCGTCACAGCGGTCATCTTGGCAAACCTATTCATATTGGCCGCAATGCGTGGATTGGAAGAGGTGTGACTGTTTTAGGTGGCGTCACAATTGGAGAAGGCGCTGTAATAGGCGCGAATGCAGTAGTTACCAAAAATATACCCGCGGGATCGGTAGCAGTAGGTATACCTGCGCAAGTCATCAAACCCTAGATTAATGTTATCTTACATCGCGTATTTGCCGGGGATATTGACCTATTACGTAGCTCAAAACCAGTCGGTTTCTAAAGCATTTATATGGGTTTATATTCCCACATTATTGCTCCTGCCTGATTATTATCGCGCCATAACCCCAGGTCTCCCTGATCCGACATTTAGCCAAAGTGCCTCAATTGCTTTATTTGCGGTATTTTTAATGCAGGGAGCACCTGGATATAGATTTAGTTATACCGATTTAGTAGTGGGCTTTTATGCGTTTGCCGTGTCTTATTCCGAATTTCTGGCTTCAGGCTACTCGGATGCACAAAATTTAATGTTCTTTGAATTGACGTCAGTATTATTTCCCTATATTTTTGCAAAAAGTCTGATTGAGCACTTTGACTTACGCTATGACTTTGCTAAAAGCGTTGTATTGTGCCTTTGTATAGTCTTTATATTTAATCTATACGAAAATAAAATGGGATCCAATTTATGGCAAAAATATTTAGGCATGTTCTTCCCCGGACAAGGACAGGGCTGGATCACCACCTTCCGCTTCGGCTTGGCGAGAGCGTCAGGCCCTTATGGTCATTGTCTGGTCGATGGCATCATAATGGCGGTCGCTTATCGCCTCCAGCGCTGGCTGCAATGGTCTGAAGCATGGCCTAATAAAATCAAACAGCTAGCCTGGATACCCTGGTTTACACCTGCACAACTTTTTACCTTGATGATATTAGGTGGTGTAGTGTCAACGTTTGGGAAAGGGCAATGGTTGGCGGGTATCATCGCATCCGGTATTGTTATTATTGGCCGTTCCAAAAAACGCAAGGCGGCTATTACAGCCGTTATGTCGGTCATGATTTTTGTCGGCATTCCACTGCTGATTGCATTTTTAAACTATGCATCAGTGGGTCGTAAAAATGCTGCTGATGACAATCAAGAGACCGCTGCATATCGCTATGAATTAGTCTCCGAATATATGGATGAGGCCAGTGAACACTTGTGGTGGGGTTGGGGATTAATGCAATGGCCGGAAATCCATGGCTTTGAATCAATCGACAATCATTTTTTGTTGACGTATTTGAATCATGGTGTCATCGCCGTCACTTTATTATTAGGTATTATTTTTGGCATGATAGGGCGATTGATAAAATATGGCATGTCTCGACCTATGCCTGAACCCAGAGGTAGTTCATTAGCTTTTACTCTGGCGGCAATTTATCTAATGTATTTCATTGCCGTCGCCACGGTTGCCATGATGTATCAGAGTTGCACGTTATTTTTTTTAATCACTGGCTTATCAGATGCTTATTTGCGAATGAGTACCTGGGATGGTGATCGCAATGACGGTAAAATCAGAATCGCACCAGATACCCGTATGTTTAAATTTCGGAAAGTGCTTTAGTTTTTTAAATCCATGCGTTTTTGAATAATCCAAAATATAAACTAGACTTAAGATTTTGGTTCTATCATTATTCAGGGGTTTGACTTAAGATGCCAAATCAACGCACTTCATTTGAGGTTTTACTGATCGCAGGAATTGATGCCGTTAGTTTGGCACGGTTTCCCTTTTTGTTACATAGCGCAGATTGCCGAGTGACTTTACTGGCACCACCGGGTTTAGCGGTGATCCGGTCTCGTTATGTGGCCCGCCATATTCCCACCTCGACCGAACCGCAAGTTCGCGCCCTGCATCTTAAAGATGTACTAAGTACTCAGAGCAAGCCTTTTTCGTTAGTGATAGTCGGAGATGAACCGACCTTGAATGCATTGGCCGAACATCGTGGCCAAGCTTGGCTGGATGACTGGTTTCCAGTTGATCATCGCAGTGCGGCATTAGAGTTGATGCTATCTAAATTGGCGTTCCAGAAAGCGGCGATTGATGCAGGGCTCCGCATGCCGTTTTCCACATTGTGCCAAGATTGGGCCGAGGTTGAGGCCACTGTGCATCGTGCCGGTTATCCGGTAATGCTGAAGGCTGCTTATAGTTTGAGTGGTTCAGGTGTACAAAAGGTTTGTGAGATGGGCGAACTTGAGTCGGCTTATGCAAAGTTGACACGGGTTGAACAGCCTGTCTTGATACAATCCTTTTGCGAGGGGGAGCTCGGTTCGACCGATGTACTATTTGACCATGGTGTTCCGGTGTGCTGGCAGTCGTCATATTCACGTCGATGCTGGCCAACGCCGTTGGCCTCGTCCAGTGCGCGTGAACCGATGCAGCATCCGAGTATCGAGGCCATGCTGTCTGGGGTAGGTCAAATGACCGGATTTCATGGTTTTGCCGGCATAGATTGGATTCACGACAAAACTGCTGACCATATTTATCTACTAGAGTTGAACCCGCGTCCGACGCCAAGTTTCCACCTGGATCGATACTCGGGGGTTAGTTTCAGTCGTAGCTTGAATCAACTGTTATCTGGCCGGCGTAACGTCACCCGAACCATGCAAATTCCTCAACCGGCATCGCTGATCGGATTGTTTCCGCAAAACCTGTATTGGGCGATTAGTGAGCGTGATTGGCGCAGCTTTATCCTCTGTTGGAATGACGCACCTTGGCACGATCCCGGACTGCTGGCGGCCTACTTTCGCCGTGTGCTAACCCATTTCCTGCCCGAACATTGGCGACAAAAGGCAAGGCGATGGCTGCGAGGTAAAAAAGCGGCTCCGGCAATTCCTGTCGTGTGAAATGGAATCGCCATTAAGATTTGCGTCGCGTCAATTTCTGACTAATTTGCCCTTGCTCCTCTTTTCCGCACATGAAGGCATAAAAAAACCCCGCTGTCAGCAGCGTATACAACACACCGATAATGCCCAAGATGATAATTAATAGCCACCGATTGGGATTCAGTGAGCCCAGCCATGGTTGAATGGCCGCCATAATACCATAACCGAATATATACGGCATGAGACCAGGCCAAAGCACTGAACGGATAAAGTGCCAATTTCCCAATCCCAGTTGATAATTGCCCCGGCATAAATATATTAAAGCGCTTAGGATCCGCGCAAACATAGCTATTACAGCGATGATAACCACATCAAAGCCGAAATAGAGCCATACCCATAATAAGCCGCCGGCAATAAAAAGCAATTGCCAGCCCAGATAGCCGAAGGTACGCGCTGGATGGTTGATACCCTGGTAATAGGCCGACAAGGGTCCGGTCAAAACATTCAATTGATAGCCTATACACGCGCAAATCATCACGATAATGGTGCTTTCCAAATGATCGCTATGACCAAGCCACGCGATTAACAACCAACTGGCAAAGGGTGCGAGAAATCCCATTGCCAGGCCGTTTACTAAGCTCAAATAACGTAATCCCTGAGCATACATTCGTTGGATATCTTGATGTTTGCCTAAGCTGTGCGCCTCAGTAATCGCCGGTAAAAAACTGGCATTCATTGAAGAAAATACTTGGCTAGCCATAACGGGAAATTTCTGTCCCAAATCCAGTACGGCGATAGCCGTCAAGCCGGTCAAATAACCCGCCAAGACGCGTTCTATCGAGTACAAAGCAATACTTAGTAGTCCTGAAATCTGTAAAATACCACCATAGTGCAGGAATCGGCTAAAAAACTCACGTTTAACCAGACGTAAACTGATATGTAAACCAGGAATAGCGCGATAGCACAAAACCATATAGAAGATAGTTGAAAATATATAGCGGGCAAAAAATGCCCACAATAATGCGGTCACGCCATAACCGTTGAATAGTAACGCTACGATTAACACTGTTTCCAACAAAAAACTGATAATCCAGACTATCGTTTGCTGGGCGATTTGTTGTAGTCCATGTAGTATATAAGCATATGCACCCAACGTCATATCCAGCAGCATTGTTGCCAATGTCCCTAGAATTAAAACTTGGGCAGTATGTTGCAACTGCTGGGGGACATTAAAACTTTTTAATAACAAAGGCATGGCAAACCAAATGCCACCCAGTGCACATACGCTAAAAATAAATGTCAATAACAGGCCCGTACTTACGAGTCCGTTAATTAAATCAAATTGTTGTCTTACGCTGTACTCTGCAACATACCGAATATAAACATTGGAAACACCAAACGCACCCATGCTGACATAGCTAATTAATAAAAAACAAGTAGACCACAAGCCGTATTCTTCTAGGGAAACGAAATGAAGAATCAGCGGAGGCAACCCAACGCGACTAAGCAAGTAAAGCAATCGACCGGCGGTCTGCGCCAATGTGTTGCGGTAAAAAGAACTGCCTTGATTTTTATTGCTCATAGGTATTACTATTATTTTTATAAATGTTCATTTAGTATATTTAGGATAATTTATTTTGATAGATGTAGCTAAGTAAATTATGAGCCATCTTTTTTCTTGCTTTATTAGGCATGCAGCATAAATATAAATATAAATATAAATATAAATGGATATGATAGTTTATTGTCAACAGCCACATAAGGTAAATTATGTTTTCTTTAATGCGTAAACTATTTCTAGCTTTTCTCAGAAAAAATGCAATGGAATCAGGACGATTTGTAGGGCTATATCGTCGGTTTTGTAACCCTAATGGTCAAGAGTGGGCGCGTTATCTGAAGAGCCGAAGTGTTCTTTACCATATGGGCGAGGATTGTATTATTCAGTCCAACGTCGAAATAACCGATCCACTTCATGTCCGTCTTGGTAACAACGTTCGGTTAACAGGGTGCACGCTTTTTGGTCACGATGGTTCGATAAATATGCTTAAAAATATGACTGGATTATCCCTGGACAGCGTCGGCAAAATTGACATACTCGATAATGTTTTTGTCGGTCATCATGCTATTATCATGCCGGGAGTCACTATCGGACCCGATGTGATTATCGCTGCGGGTTCCGTGGTAACGCGTGATATTCCGCCTAACACCATCGTCGGTGGTGTACCGGCAAAGACAATAGGAACTGTCGATGAATATATTCAACGATGTAAGCAAAGAGCCGCATCCTTGCCGTGGGTTGGGCATCCACTCATCGCAGGCGATTATTTTGGTCCCCCCTCAGCTGAGTTAACCAAAATACGCTGTGCCTATTTTTTTGAAACACCAAAAGAAAACACTGAAACACCCGCTGTCCCGGAAAGCAGCGCCTGGCAGTCATAAGAGGCCAGGCTATGTTTTTACTTTGTGTATATTTCTAAAACCTTGACATCACATTATTTTGACCATGACTGAAACACACAAAATACGTGTGTTACTTTCCGCGTATCAATGCGGCCCTGGTATGGGTTCGGTATCCCAGATTGGTTGGGAGTGGTATCGGCGTTTAAGCAAGACGTGTCAGGTCACGTTACTGACTCATGGGCGTAATCGCTTAACGCTGGAAGCCGCGGGCATGGCCCTGGAAGATTCAACGGTCATCTTTATTGATACCGAATGGTTTGCCGGACCGCTATATCGCTTTGCATCGCGTTGTTTTCCCCATAGCGAACATCCTTTGTTTCTTATTTCGTCACTGGATTTTTTTGTTTACGACTGGGCTGCAACTCGACACAGTCGACGTTTATTGAAAGAAGGGCAGTCATGGGATATCGTACATGCAGTTACCCCCGTATCGCCAATGGCGGCAACACGTTTACATACGCTAGGTATTCCAGTGGTTCTTGGTCCCTGGAATGGCGCATTGGCTTCACCCAAGACATTCCCGGAAATTATGCAAGCCGAATCCAAATGGCTATATCCCATTCGTAATTTCGGGCGAGTGATTGATTTTTTTGTTGGCTCCACTCGTAAAGCGGCTATGATACTAACCGCAACAAGTTCGACTTTGGCTGGCATACCTGCCCGTTACTGTGAAAAATGTCGTTTTATGCTTGAAAATGGTGTGGATTTAGATCTTTTTCAATTGGCCCCATGGCCACCTGCACCATCGGTTAATTTTCTCTTGCGTATTGTCTTTGTCGGTCGTTTACTGCCCGTCAAAGGCGTCGCCATGTTGCTGGAAGCTCTAAAAGCCCTGGATTTTCCTGTGCAACTGACTGTAGTAGGTGAAGGTCCCGAGAGAGCTGTATTAGAGAGTCTGGCTACCGAATTCGGAATCACTGAAAAAGTCCAGTTTACCGGTAATTTGCCTCTAAACGAGGTCGCTCAAATTATGCAGCAGGCACATATATTTTGCCTGCCTTCAGTGCGTGAATCGGGCGGTGCCGTATTACTGGAGGCGATGGCGGTAGGCCGGCCGGTTATTGCCATTGATTTTGGCGGTCCTGCTGAAATTGTCGATGATAAGGTCGGCGTTAAATTACCCGCAACGGGCAAAGCCGATGTCGTAGAAGGTTTGATCAAACAATTTGAAAATGTGCGGAAGCAACCTGAGCTTTGGGCCGCCAGAGGCGAAGAAGGCCGCCGTCGTGTTGAGCTTCAATATAGTTGGGATGCCAAAATAGCCAGCGCAATTTCTTTTTATCGTGAACTACTTGAATCATAATCATGACACTACACCGTGTAGCCTATTTAGTCAGCCAATATCCAGCTTATTCGCACACCTTTATTTTGCGTGAAGCACAGCAACTTCGCCAGCTTGGCGTCTCGATTGCCGTTGCGTCTATTAATTTACCAGACCGCCCGTTTGAGAAACTTACTGATGTGGAAAGGAATGAAGCCGAACACACTTTATACATCAAGTCTCAAGGTATTTTAAAAGCAGCCATGGCCTTGGGCAAAACACTGACACACAATCCACTTGGACTGTTACGAGGATTGAAACATGTCATTAAACTGGGCGGTTGGGATGTCAAACGCTTACTGTTTCATGTATTTTACCTGGCAGAGGCATTGCTGGTAGGACAGTGGATGCACTCTCAAAGCATAAAACATCTGCATGTGCATTTTGCCACTCCGGCAGCCTCTGTCGGTATGTTGGTTAAGTCAGTGTTTGGCTACAGCTTTTCTTTTACAGTGCATGGCCCGGATGAATTCTATGATGCAACGGGCTATAATTTGCCTGAAAAGATTTTGGCTGCTGACTTTATTTTCTGCATCAGTCACTACGCGCGCAGCCAGGTAATGAAATTATCCCCTGTTCATGCATGGGCAAAATTTGATGTATGTCGTTTAGGTGTGGACCCTCAACGATTTATTCCTATACTCGAAACCAGGCAAACCGGAACTTGTAATTTGCTGTGCGTTGGTCGACTGACAGCTGCAAAAGGCCAAGCGATTTTATTGGAATCTGTAGCCCAATTGCAGAATCAAGGCTTATCAGTAACCCTTACACTGGTAGGAATGGGACCGGACGAGCAAAGCCTGCGTCAGCACGCTGAATGCCTGGGGATTAGCAGGCAGGTTAATTTCACCGGCGCCGTCGATCAGGATCATATTCTCGATTATTACAAGGCGGCCGATATTTTTGTTTTACCCAGTTTCGCCGAAGGGTTACCCGTGGTATTAATGGAAGCTATGGCCATGGAAATTCCGTGCATAACAACTGCCATTACCGGTATTCCTGAGCTAATCCGGAACGGACAAGAAGGCTTGCTGGTAGCGGCATCTGATAGCGAAGGATTGACTCTGGCTATTAAATTGTTAGTCGAAAATCGAGTGTTGCGGCAGCAATTAGGCAAGGCTGGAAGAATAAGGGTATTGTCTGACTACGATCTATATAAAAATACCCGCCATCTTTTTGAAAAACTGGATCAGCGTATCGGGGCATTATAAGACGCTGGTTTTTCCTCAACATCCAAACCTTTTTCCTAAGGGAAAAAGCATCTATGCAAGCGATCAACTCTATGATTTTAAAGATGTTCATTCTAAGTTTCACGAAAAGCGCACATCCAAGTTGCTTATGGTTCGACAAGGCCTTTAGCCCTGAGTACAAGCCGAAGAGCTCAATATGAACGGTTCAACTTTAAATTGTCTTGGCTTAAGTTACCGTGAAATTACATCTTTCATTTAAGTTGAATGCCCACCGTTACACAAATGATTATTGTGCAAGTAGCTATTTTGATTAGAAGTATGAGTTTACTATGATAACGATTTTGTTTTCTTTTTTCCTGCTGCTGGCACAAACATTAATACTCTGTTTAACATTACCCGGCACGATGGAGTTATCAGTTTTAACCCTCGCGGCTTTATCCAGAAAAAAATGTCTGGTCATAAACCG
>JBBQCU010000106.1:0-9035 GCA_038319065.1 Methylococcales bacterium | reverse complement strand
CCTTTTACCATATAAAAGAACCAGGCAAAGGGATAGCCCGCCTGACGAACAACACGGGTTAACAGGTTATGCAGTGAAACGCCTTTTTTACCGTTAATTTCGTCCAGTTGCGGTACGTTTTTTCGCTGGGTATTGACGATTTCAACGTTAATAATCTGTTCCCCGAAACGCCCGGTATGCCGGAAGGGCCGAACAATCCAGTCATCAGAAAGTACGGCTTTTTGCAGGGCGCTGCTTCTGTTCCAGTCATCCATAAAACGCTGTACAGGATGCTCTTCGATATGGTATTTATTGATTTCATCCATGAAAATCGCCACGTCAGTTTTACGTCGATAAGAATAACGTGAGGTTCCAATAAAGAATGTTTCTATACATTCCGGATCCAGTGGATCAATAAATTCTTCTAAATCCTCAGGAGGATTGTGCTTATTGACAAGTAACCTATCCGACATTTCATGGGTTTTATCAATATCGATCTGGATGAATTGTTCGGCTTTACTGCCCGTTTGCACGACAAAATGCAGGGTGTTACCTGTTTGCCGCGTGGCGATCA
The DNA here is from genome assembly GCA_038319065.1 of Methylococcales bacterium. Classification (GTDB taxonomy): domain Bacteria; phylum Pseudomonadota; class Gammaproteobacteria; order Methylococcales; family Methylomonadaceae; genus Methylobacter_C. Next base: position 8,482 of record JBBQCU010000106.1, on the reverse strand, counting down.
GCTTTTGCTCCCGAGCATGATCAATCAGGGTTTGCAAATTTTTACCGCATTCGATATAGGTTCTTTCTGTCCATTCAATCAGATTGTTTGCAATCCGGTTACCCTCCATATCTACAATGCCGCCCAGGCGATACCATTCTTCACCCGTTTTGGCTAAACGAATGGGATACTCGGGGTTGAGCGATTGCAGTGTGGCGAGTAATAATTCATCACCCTGGCCAGGCAATGTGTTCTTACAGATTTTTGCAAGCTGTTGCCCATCCAGTTGAAAAGGTTGATCAGCCATAATTATGCTTCCGGTTTCTCATCCAGCCCATGAATCCGGGATTCTGTGTCTGGATGGTTACTTAATCGTTCCTGGACCGCCGCCCTGACATCCGGCTCTGGATCTTCAAGCAGGCAGACTAATGCCTCAGGCGCAACACGTTGAACCGCAGTGTAGCGCACTACCCAATCGCGGTCATTTAATAACATAACGGCATCTGCTGGACTCATGCGCTCAGCGATAATGCGTCTAACCTCAGGTGCATCGTCATGAGCCATTAACCCCAGGCTGACTTCGGGTAATCGTTCAGCAACCACTTTTCTGACTTGCAAATCTTTATCTCGAATAAGACGAAACAAGCGTCCTTTCGGCAGTCGCCGGGCAACGGTTAATCGGACTATGTAATCCGGGTCATTGGCCATTTTTTCCAATTCTTCGGGAGCAATCCGATCAGCGACCGTCATGCGCACTTCCCGGTCAGCATCATCAACCAGTTGATTTAGCTGAGCTTGCGGTATTCGATAGGCAACAGCCCGTCTAACCACTTCATCTTCATCATGAATCAGGTTAGCCAACGACTTCTGTGGTGCATAACGGACGGCAATGGCGCGTCTTTCCCAAAAGTTATCGTGTAGGTATTGCTCGGCATAGGCAGGGTTAACGCGAAAAAAGCGGTCAATCTGCCGGCCGCTTTCAACAAATACACAGGTATCACCAGGCATGCAACGTCCCATTAACAGGGTTTTGCCACGAAAGGGACATAAGCTGCAATCAGCAACTGGCACGCTAACAGGGCTTTCACGACCAGACATTCGATCAGTTCCGTTTATTCAGGGATAATTTCAGCAATGACAATACCCGTTGCAACATCATAATTGTTGGTCAGGCACAGACAGTGCTCCCGGCCATCAATTAAATAAAGATTAAATGCTGCTTTTTCAATAACGGGTTCGTTATTTGGCAGATCATCATCCATGCAGTAAGTGAAGTGGATAGGCTGATATTGTTGCCTTAGCGTTGAAACTGTGGCTTCATCAACACCTAATTTATCAATTTTTTCCGCTATTTCGTTGACTTGCTCTGTACTAATCATCCGGTTGCTTCCCTTTCGAATCTAAACCGCTCCGCAGCTTCAATACCCATGACCTTAGCCAGCCAGGGCGGCGGTGTGCCGGCAATAACCGTTTGCAACTGGCCGATGATACCGGCAATCGTTTCGATACCCGGAAGTTTCATCGGATGAATACCCAGCTTGACAATTTTTGCAGCCGCAGGGCCGCCCACTGAGGCGATATAAAGTACCTGGCAATCCTGAATCAGTTCTGCCCTAAACAGGTTTTTATCATCCACTTCCAAACCCTTAGGGATTTCCGTGGAACGAATGCCGATTAAACGGGCTTCTTCTGCTGAAACCTGGTAGATCATGAATTGACTACAGGATCCAAAGTGCCCATCGATATTGACGGCATCGTTACTGGCGCAGGCTATGCGCACAGAGCCGGGCATATCGCCTTCGCTATAAGCACTGATTTGCGGTTTCAGTATTTCACCGGTTTCAACATCAGTTTTAAGAATGTGCAACGCTTTTTTGAGTAAATCATCATCAATGTCTGAAAACTCGCCTTCTTGAGCGGATTTAAGAGTTTTCAGATTGAGGCTGCTAATTTTATCTTCCGTGATAGGTAAACCAACGCAATGGGTCAGCACGTAAAACAGACGTTTGGCATCGGTATCGGGCAAAGCACGTGCCGCCAGCCCGATACGTAAAGCCAGTTCTCTTGAGAGCGTATCCTGGCTGCTCATCGGTCTATGCCTCTAGCGGCAGTATGCAATTATCAATTGGGCATACTTTGACACATTGGGGTATGTCAAAATCCCCTTCGCATTCGGTGCAGGTTTTTTTGTCAATTTTAAATACAATGGCGCCTTCGGTTATGGAGTTGGTCGGGCACACCGGTTCGCAGTCGCCACATGAAATACAGTCTGCTTCAACAATATATAAGGCCATGATTAATCTCCTGAATCTAAACGTTTTGCGCGTAAGGTGACCGGAAAATCGGGCTGTTCATTGATGGGTTCAAAGTAATATTTTGAACCGTCACTCAGTAGAACTTCACCACCCCATTTCTCTGGGCTATCGAATTCAACGGATTCCGCCACTTCTTCCAAATCTTTTTTGGGTACGTAGAAGACTAATTTGCCTTCTGCATTTTTTTTCAACATGACACTAGGCATTGAGTTCTCCGTTTACACGCATTTGAGGTTGTGGGGGCTTTAGTCGACAATGCCACTAAATCAAGAAAAACTTGTCGTTCCGGCATGGATTGCCGGAACCCAGAAGCCATGGAAGGCATACGGTTCACGTCCCTGTGATCTGGATACCGGCAATCCATGCCGGTATGACGTCTTGACTTAACGGTATTGTTTTAGGTCGCCCCGGCACATTTATAACTTAACGAATCAAATCGTAGTTATAGTCGGTTGTACCCATGCCTTTGGTTTCTTTATCCAATTGCTCAAGAATGGCATTAACCAGGGTTGTCAGCATATAAATAGCGCCTTCATAACCCAGAGTAGTCATTCTATGCAGGTGGTGTCTGTCAAAGATTGGGAAACCGATGCGTATCAACGGCACTTCAAACTCTTCGCCTTTATAGAAAGTATCGCGTTGAATAAACTTGCCGTAAGAATTGCCGATCATAAAGTCCGGCTTGTTGGTAAATACCAAGGAACGGAAATGCCATAAATCCCTGCCAATATGGACTTTGGTATTTTGTCCATAAGGAGAATCTTTCAGCATTTTCTCCATCGCTTTCAACCAGCGTTTATTGGCGTGGTTGCACAAGACATCGGCGGGTTCAGCGCCCATTTCGAGCAGGAATTTGGTCATACCCATAACAAAATCAGCATCACCATATAAGGAGAACTTTTTGCCGTGCATCCAGGTGTGCGAGTCCGTCATCATGTCAACCAAACGGCCGCGCTCAAGTTCCAGGGAAGCGGGAATCGGTTTGCCGGTTAACTCAGAGATTTTCATCAGGAATTCATCGGTCCATTGCAACCCCATCGGAATATTGATGGCTGTTGCAGGTTGATGCCAAATGCTTTGCACAAATTTTTTGGTTTTTTCCAATTGCCAGGGTTGCAGCAACAAAGTATCAATCGCGTTGGGCGAGTCTTTCAGTTCAGCCTGGGTAGTGCCGCCGGCATACATGCGGAAGGTGCCGTCTGCAGGGGTATCCAAAACTTCGGAAGGATCACTCATCAACGTGTAATCAACACCCATTTCTTTCATCATCCGGTGGATGACGCGGTAGTTACCCAAATAAGTTTCAAAGCCGGGAACCAGATTGATCTTGCCATTTGAACCGACTTTTTTGTCGTCCATGTGATTCAGCGTGAAATAGCGAATCATGCCTTCGAACATATTATCCCAGCCTGTGGTATGGCTACCAACAAAGCTTGGAGTATGAGCAAAAGGTGTCGGGTAATCCTGTTCGATATGGCCGGCTTTTTTGGTGTTGTTGATGAAGGCATTTAAGTCGTCACCGATAACTTCAGCCATACAGGTCGTTGAGACGGCAATGATGTCCGGTTTATACAAAGCCTTGGCGTTTTCCAGGTCGGCCATCATATTTTTCTGACCACCAAAAACCGCCGCATCTTCAGTCATGGAATCTGAAACGCAAGCGACAGGCTCTTTGAAATGACGGTTAAAATAGGTACGGAAATAGGCTACGCAACCTTGTGAACCATGGACATAAGGCATGGTTTTTTCAAAGCCCAGTGCACATAGCACAGCGCCTAAGGGTTGGCAGGCTTTAGCGGGGTTTACGGTTAATGCTTCACGGTTAAAATTGAGGTCCTGATATTCCTTGGTAGTCGTCCATTGGAAGACTTCATCAATTTTTTCCTGGGGGTGACGCTCTTCATAAGCTTCACGTTTGTTAGCCAGACTTTCCTTGTATTCATCGTTACGGAATAAAGGATAGCTGGGTTGAATGTTATCGACTTCTTGACTCATGATAATCTCCTACGCGCCACTAATCTGTGGACGACGGTTGAGGAAGGGTAAGGTACGCATTGAGTACCGGTTGCCATTCATGCGGCGTACCGTGATAAGGTACGCAATGCGTACACTAAATAGTTAAACCGCTTGGGTTGGGTTACTTGATGTAGCAACCCAACACTTATTGCCTGACTTAAGCGCCTGCAGCAACGGCTACTTTTGAACTGTCTTCTGTTTTCCAAGGCACTTTTACTTGTTTCCAGCAAGGGTTGTTCAAAGTCATGTCCATATCTCTGGCAAAGATAGCAAAGCCGTCATAACCATGATAAGGGCCTGAATAATCCCAGGAATGCATTTGACGGAAAGGAATACCCATTTTTTGGAAAATGTATTTTTCCTTGATGCCGGAACCGATCAAATCGGGTTGTACGCGTTTAACGAACTCTTCAAACTCATACCCGGTTACGTCGTCATAAATCAACGTCGCATTGCCCATTTCCTTGATGGTACGGTCATAGTCATCGTTATGGCCAAATTCATAACCGGTACCGACGACTTCCATGCCCAAATCTTCATACGCACCGATCACATGACGTGGACGCAAGCCGCCGACATACAACATCACGCGTTTACCTTGCAGACGTGGTTTGTATTTGGCGATAACCGCATCGTATTCAGCCTGATATTTGGCGATAACCTTTTCAGCGCCTGCCTGAATTGTTTCATCAAACAATGCAGCAATTTTGCGTAATGATTCAGCAATCTTGGTAGGGCCAAAGAAGTTGTATTCAATCCAGGGGATTTTGTATTTTTCTTCCATGTGCCGTGCAATGTAGTTCATTGAACGATAGCAATGGATCAAATTCAGTTTCACCTTGGGGGTTTTTTCCATTTCCGCAATCGTACCGTCACCAGACCATTGGGCGACTACTCGCAAACCCATTTCTTCCAGTAAAGTACGTGAAGCCCAGGCATCGCCACCGATGTTATAGTCACCTATTACAGCAACATCATAAGGCGTGGTTGGGAAGCTTTCGTCACCATCGCGGTTTTCCAGTACCCAGTCCCGGATCGCGTCATTGGCAATGTGATGGCCTAACGATTGAGAAACGCCGCGAAAACCTTCACAACGAACAGGCACGACAGGTTTGCCGATTTCCTTGTTGGCTTTTTTTGCAACCGCTTCAATATCGTCACCAATCAGACCGATCGGGCATTCAGATTGAATGCTGATACCTTTGTTAAGCGGGAACAATTCTTCAATTTCATTCATGATTTTGGCAAGCTTTTTATCGCCGCCGAAAACAATATCTTTCTCCTGAAAATCAGAAGTAAAGTTCATCGTGCCGAAAGTATTAACGCCGGTTGTTCCTACATAATAGTTACGACGGCCTGCGCGTGAATACTGTCCACAGCCTACCGGGCCATGGGAGATATGAATCATATCTTTAATCGGACCCCAAACCACACCCTTTGAACCGGCATAAGCACAACCACGAATGGTCATTACGCCAGGCTGGGATTTACGGTTTGAAGTAATACATTTGTTTGATTTTTCCAGGGATTGATCGTTAACCGCTAAATGTTTAGCGCGATCTTTCCTTGCTTGTTCAGGATAGACTTCCAGCACTTCTTGAATAAGCGCTTCGGTCTCTTCTTTTGTTAGAGCAGCCATGAGTGTCTCCTACTATTGCCGTGGGTAATCCCCCAACAGACAGGTTTTAGGACGGGAATCTGTAGGGTACGCAACGCGTATCCGTTTTTATAAAGGCGTACGCAGCGGGTACCCTACAGTTGTTCGGTTTTAAGCGACCGCTTCAGCGGCGGCAGTTACACCAATAATAGATTCGTCTACGTCATCGATAATACCGAATTCCATCATTAATTCTTCCAGTTCATCCATCGTAATGGGTGTTGGAATGACGAAATTCTTGTTATCACGAATTTTCATAGCCAAATCGCGGTACTCTTGCGCCTGTTTATGTTCTGGTTCGTATTCGATAACGGTCATACGGCGAATTTCAGCGCGTTGTACAACGTTATCACGCGGTACAAAGTGAATCATTGTGGTGCCGATTTTTGCAGCCAACGCCGAGATCAATTCATCTTCACGTGCAGTTTCACGTGAGTTGCAAATTAAACCCGCCAAACGCACACTGCCTGAGTTAGCGTATTTCACAATCCCTTTAGCGATGTTATTGGCGGCATACATCGCCATCATTTCGCCCGAGCAGACGATGTAAATTTCTTGCGCCTTGTTTTCACGGATCGGCATGGCAAAGCCACCACACACAACATCCCCAAGTACATCATAAAAAACGAAGTCAAGTTCATCGTCATAAGCACCTTCTTCTTCAAGGAAGTTAATTGCCGTGATGACACCGCGACCGGCACAACCAACACCGGGCTCAGGACCACCTGATTCAACACATTTAATACCGCGGTAACCCGCTTTCAGTACATCTTCAAGTTCTAAATCTTCAACACTACCTGCTTCAGCCGCCAAACTCATAATGGTAGTTTGGGCTTTCGCATGCAGGATTAAACGGGTTGAGTCGGCTTTAGGATCACAGCCAACTATCATTACACTGTTACCTAATTCTGCCAGCGCAGACACCAGATTTTGAGTTGTAGTAGACTTACCGATTCCACCTTTACCGTATATTGCACATTGACGTAATCTTGCCATGATGTTCTCCTCGTTTGGGACGTTGTTGTTAATGACATTATGAATAAAGCAAGCGGTATGCCAACTATAAAATAAATTATATGCTATTGATTTATAATGAATATATATAACGACAACGAAAAAACCAACGTTGCGTTTCAAACATTTTGTTGTGTTTCTGTAGGCTTGTTAACAGTAGGGTTATTGATTTTTTGTTTATATATACTGTTGCGTAGTCAGATATGGCGGCTACCAAGTTTAGACGGAACAACAATTCCGCATAAAGTGAAGGGCCATTCTTGAATATCACCTTAACGGCATTATGAATTGACTCCATTCTAAACATTTTGTGTTTGCAGGTTAGGTCAAATGACGACAGGATTGTTATAAACACAACAAAAAACCGACTACAAATCCCTTAAAGTTCTGAATAGATTTCTTTAATCTATTATTAATTATGGAGTTATATTATTTATCAATAACCTAAGAAATACTGGATTAATTATTGCTTATGTTTAAGTATACATATACTTAAATAATGGAGTTTTCAATGCCTTCTGAAGTCTTTTCTGAAATATTAAATGGTTTATATGAAAATCAAGTCGTACCTTATTTAGGTCCGGGCGCGCTTTTTGATGCCACCAATAAACAAACGGGAGCTGCCATGCCGGCTGACAGCAATAGCCTGATTTTGGCTATGAATAACGGCAATCCCATGGCACCGAAGCTTATGTATGAGTTTCCCAGGGCGGCCATGAATCAGGAGTTAAAAAAAGGCAGGAATTTTCTGGGGCAGTTTCTAACCAAGTTATATGGAGAAACAGAATGGACACGTGCCGCAGTACACGATTGGCTGGCGGAATGGAAGCCTGCTTATGTCATCGATATTAATCGCGATACACAACTGCAAGACAGCTATGCCTCAGAAGAACATACGCTGATTGTAGGTGTCGCAAGAATCACCGCCAGCCAGTATCGCTTTAAAATATATCACTATGATGGCAGTGATTATTTTGAAATTCCACAGGAACAAGTCGACACCAGTCTGCCCATTTTATTTAAACCCATGGGTACGCCTAAACCGGAAGCCAATTATATAGCTTCGGATGCCGATTATGTCGATTACATAACCGAATTAATGGGTGGCTTCGCTATTCCGGATTTTCTTAAAGAGTACCGCAAAGGAAAGCAATATCTATTTATTGGTGTGCCATTAAACAGGGATTCTGAACGTATGGTAATGAGCGATATCGTTTATGGCGCGGCAGAGAAAAAAGGCTGGGTTTTGAACAAAAATCCGACCGATAAAGAGCAGCGGTATTGTAAAAAAGTTGGGCTGGAAATTTTAAATGCAAGTGTTGAAGATCTGCTGGCTGCCGTCTGAAGAAGCGGTTATATCGTTGTTAATAGCAAACATAACTCTTGCGTTATTTTTTAGTGCCTGTTAGATCAAATTCAGATGAGGGGTAGGAAAGGTTACTAACCTCCCCTCCTTCAGAATCATGCAGGCGGCTTTTCCGCAAACGGTTTTAAAGCCGGC
>JBBQCU010000105.1:0-9095 GCA_038319065.1 Methylococcales bacterium | reverse complement strand
TACTGGATGAGCCTTTTGCTGGTGTTGACCCCATTTCGGTAGAAGATATTAAAAAAATTATTGAACATCTAAAGGATCGCGGAATTGGAGTGCTGATAACCGAACATAATGTCAGGGAAACACTAGGCATTTGTGATCGAGCGTATATACTAAACAACGGCAAGGTGATCGCAGAAGGTGGAGCGGAAGCCATCGTTGCCAATGAGGAAGTACGTAAAGTTTATTTAGGTAATAACTTTAGCTTGTAATGCAGGGGCAACCCTTGTGGTTGCCCAATTCAAATAGATATTTATTGCGAATAGTGCATGTATCCCAGTGTTGATTGTCTTAACCAATAACAGGGTAACCTCAAGGGATTACCCCTACTGAAATTTGTGAACGAATGAAACAATCTTTACATCTTAGGCTAGGCCAACAGTTAACTATGACGCCGCAATTGCAGCAGGCGATCAAGTTGTTGCAGATGTCGACATTAGATTTACAGCAAGAAATCCAGCAGGCCCTTGAGACCAATATCATGCTGGAAATTAATGATGACGAAAGCAGTCCACATGAAACTTCTACAACATCCGAAAAAAAGACTGAAAACTCTGAATTATTTACCAGCGAAGGTTCTCAAACAAATATACCGGATGAATTGCCCATCGATTCTTCTTGGGAAGATATTTATGAGAGCGCTTTGGCCCCAGGTACTGTTAACCCCGAGACTGTTGAATTTGAGTCCCAGCGCAGTAACGCATCAACCTTGCTGGATCATCTGCTATGGCAGCTGGAATTAACCCCATTTTCAGAGCGGGATCATGCAATTGCCATGGCAATCATTGATTCCGTAAATGAAGACGGTTATCTGCGCAGCACTCCTGAGGACATTTTTCAGGGCTTGCAGAGTCAGTTTGACGATCTCGATTTTGACGAAGTTATCGCCGTGCTGCATAGAGTCCAACAGTTTGATCCGGCAGGTGTGGCAGCTATTGATTTAAGTGATTGCTTAAGGTTACAGTTGCTGCAGTTGCCAGAAACAACACCTTTTCGAGAGGAAGCACTGATTGTAGTGACTCGATATCTGAGGCTGTTGGCCACTCACGAGCAGGCAAAGCTCACTCGCAAACTTGACGTTACGGAGCAGCAGCTGGATGAGATAGTTGCGTTGATTAGAACCCTGGATCCCAAGCCGGGCGCGAAGATACAAGAGTCAGATTCAGAATACGTTATTCCCGATGTTTATGTGACTAAACAAAATGATCAATGGCAAGTCAACCTAAATCCGGATATTGCACCCAAGTTGCGTATAAATCCATTTTATTCGGCACTGATTAAAAGAGCGGATAACAGTAAAGATAATGTTTGTATGAAAGATCATTTACAGGAAGCAAAATGGTTTATCAAAAATCTTCACAGCCGTAACGACACATTATTACGCGTCGCCCGATGTATCGTGGAAAAGCAAACGGGGTTTCTTGAACATGGATCCATTGCTATGAAACCCATGGTGTTAAGAGATATTGCCGATGAACTGGAATTACACGAGTCGACAATTTCCAGAGTGACCACACAAAAATATATGCATACCCCGAATGGTATAATTGAATTCAAATTTTTCTTTTCCAGTCATGTTTCAACGGAAGGAGGTGGCGAGTGTTCATCAACCGCCATCAGAGCGTTTATAAAAGAATTAATCGACAATGAAAATCAAGCAAGACCGTTAAGTGATAGTAAAATTGCCGAATTTTTACAAGCAAAAGGCATCAACGTTGCGAGAAGAACCATTGCCAAATATCGTGAAGCAATGCTTATTTCATCATCAAGTCAGCGGAAGCGTATTTTGTAACATCACCAGTTAGTGCAAACTAACCATTTACCATTAAAGGAGTTTATTCCATGCAAATTATTGTAACAGGCCATCATCTTGAAATAACCGATGCTTTAAGAGCACACATAGATGCAAAATTTGAAAAATTAGCCCGTCATTTTGACAATGTTACTGATGTACACGTTATTTTAAGTGTAGAAAAATTAGTTCAAAAAGCAGAAGCAACACTGCAACTAAGTGGTGCAAAATTATTTGCCGAAGATCATCAGGAAGATATGTACTCAGCCATTGATGCGATGGTGGACAAATTGGACCGTCAGATTACCAAACATAAAGAAAAAACCGGAAGTCATAGATAAAACAGGTAAAAGTTTCAAGGTACAAGGTAAAATGATTTAACCTTGGACCTTGGACCTTGAACTTTTAACCTATTGCCTGCGGCTTATGAAATTATTAATTGTCAGTGCCCTCTCCGGTTCAGGAAAAAGTATCGCCTTGGATACCTTGGAAGATTGTGGTTATTACTGTATCGATAATCTTCCTGTGACCCTGCTGGAAGACTTCATTAATCATGTCATGCTGGCGGATAAGAAAACTTATGCAAAAACAGCCATTGGCATTGATGCCAGAAATCAGTGTGAAAGTCTGGCAAATTTTTCCGAAAGTCTGAGGTTAATTCGCGATAAAGGTATTGATTGTGAAATTATATTCATGCAGGCGGAAGAAGCTACACTCTTGAAACGTTATAGTGAAACTCGCCGAAGGCATCCGCTGACGGATTACAATATACCGTTAAAGGAAGCACTAAAAATTGAAAAGGAAATGCTCACACCGATTGCCAAGCATGCCAATGTCATTATAGATACCAGCCGAACACATTACCATCAGTTACGTGAACTTATCAGAGATCAGATAGGCGAGCGGGATTTCAGACATATCTCTCTCCAATTCCAGTCATTTGGATTTAAACATGGCGTTCCATTAGACGCCGATTTTGTCTTTGATGCACGTAGCTTACCAAATCCTTACTGGATTCCGGAATTAAGGGCATTAACAGGTAAAGATCAGCCGGTGGTGGATTTCCTTAAAGAACAACCTTTGGTAGCTGAATTTTTTCAGGATATAAGCAGTTTTCTTGAACGATGGATACCCCGCTTCGAGGCTGAAGGGCGTAGCTATTTGACCATTGCGATAGGCTGTACGGGTGGACAGCACCGCTCAGTTTATCTTGTTGACTTATTGATCAAACACTTTAAAAGCCCCTTCGTCAATGTCATTGTCCGGCACAGGGAATTGCATTAACAGAGGAGTAATTTTCTCCTGAACATTAAAGTAAAAGATGCTACGGCAGTTGGCCACTACAAATACCATCTCGGCTTTTGAGCCGGGGATAATGAACGGGAGATAATCAATGAAAAAAAACAAACTGCTATTGTTACGTTCTTGTTTTTTATAGGCACTCATTCCGGTCCCCAGAGGTGACCCGGCGTTTGATCCACAGGGCAGCGGGTACAGTCCATTCCCTTCTTCCGCGCAATCTTCGATCCTCTCACAGGGCTCTCCGGCAACAACCCACGCAGACAGCTTAATGAGATCACGGGTTATATTGATGCCTCTAATGTTTACGGATCGGATTATGATCGCGCCAACTGGCTGCGTACTGGACATGGCGGAAGCCTAAAGGTAACGCACACCCATGATGTCGGCGACCTTCTTCCCTACAACGACGGTACACAAAAGAACGCAGGATCACCGGAAGTCCCGAACTTGTCGAAAGAACTCTTTGTTGCCGGCGACATCCGCGCTAATGAACAACCGACCCTTGCTGTCATGCATACCCTGTTCGTCAGGGAACACAATTGGCAGGCGAATCGCATAGCGCGCGAAAAGCCGTAACTTAAAGACGAGGAGATTTACCAGCACGCACGGAGAATCGTTATCGGCGAGATACAGTCGATTACTTATAATGAGTTTCTTCCCGCCTTGCTTGGCGAGGGTGTAATAAACGCTGATGCGCATTACAATCCGATCGTGAATCCTGGCATCGCGGCCGTTTTTTCGACTTCCGCATACCGCCTTGGCCATACGCTGCTAAGTCCATCTATCCAACTGCTTGCAGAAAATGGTAACACTGTGGCTGACCCCATCTTGCTGAGGGATGCATTTTTCGATGCTGTTCCTCCTATCTTGTCAAGCTTGGGTATTGAGCCGTTCTTGCGTGGTGTAGCCCACCAGCGCGCGCAGGAACTTGATAACGAAGTTATTGACGATGTACGCAATTTCTTGTTCGGCCCGCCCGGCGCTGGCGGACTCGATCTCATCGCCCTGAACATACAGCGGGGGCGTGATATGGGTCTACCCGATTATAATACATTGAGGCAAGACTATGGATTGCCGAAGATGCGAAGTTTCAACAAGATCACAACGGATAAAACCAAGGCTTCGAAACTGAAGCAACTGTATTTGAGCATCGACAACATCGATCCGTTCGTCGGCATGCTTTGCGAAGACCAAATGAAAGGGTCAACGATCGGCGAAACGCTCCGCACCGTGCTAGTCGATCAATTTACCCGATTGCGCGACGGCGACCCCTTCTTCTATACGCGCTACCTAAGGGAGAGTGACCTCGAACAAGTGCAGAAAACTCGTTTATCCGACATCATCAAGCGAAATACAGTAATCCACAGTATCCAGGACAATGTGTTTCAAGTTCAATAGTAGTCACCCCAAAGTTATTCTTTTGAGTATATAAAAAACCCGTTCGTGATGAGCAAGTTTTTTGTTTATGGTAACCGGTGTGATCTCGTGAGGATCAAGTTAGGAATGTGCATAAAATAACTTATTCAAAACTCAATGCAAAGACTATTTCAGGGGCTGCTACTTTAGTCACAACGTTAATTATTGTGACGCCGCTTTGCGGCTTACTATTTCAATGTGGTTGTAATTGGCCGTGGTCAGGACTGGACGCCGGGTGTAATTTTTATAAACCGGGGGCAGATCATCAATGTCCCTGGTGCGCGTCGATGATAACAGGTGTATTTTCAACAGGATTATCCATAATATGCGGCGTTTTAATAGCTATGACGCCATCATTGACAATAGGGATAAATCGCCCCGTAAATGAAGTTGCGATTCGAATCTTATCGGGGTTGACGGTATTTATGCTGATGGCAATGCTGACCGCTGGGTTAGCTGCCATATGGCAGCATTATTCACTTGGCGTGGGAAGTTTCTTAAATTAATCCGTTTTAACTAAAACAAGCGGAATAGCAGCTTTTGGCTAAAGTCATTCAAGCGGTTTATGCCGGCAATCAAAAAACTGCCTCTTGTCTTCCTTCCAGTTTCACTACATTTTGAAGGTATTCCAATCGCCCCAAATAGCAAAGGTTGCACCGGCCGCTTGCAGATTGACAAATAATGTTTTGCCGTCCTCTGAAAACGTCGAACCCGTAAATTCGCTGGTTTCAAAACCCTTCGCTATATTTTTGGCGAAATCCGCCATTTTGCCGTTGGGTGAGAGGATGCGCAGGTAATTTTCAGGTGTACCCCCTTCTCCTGCATAATCGCTGTCTTCACAGATAAACAGTAAATCGCTCATTGGTTTCAGACAAATATTGTCCGGCATATCCAGTATCTCTCGACTGGGCGATTCAAAAATCAACGTCAAGGTGCAGTCATCTTTGTCATTGGGTTCATAGCGCCAAATTTGCCCGCCTCGAATATCGCCGCCATTGGTTGATGCAAAATAAATTCGCCCGTGCTCATCAGAATAAGCCCCTTCAAGGCGTGCAAACGTTGCTGCGCCTTTCCCCAATCCTTGTTTATAAACGGCACTTTCGTCGAGATCCGCTGCAACCGGATCGGGGTTATCAATCGTGACCCAAGCCGCTGCAAAACGTTGTCCCGGTTTCAATCCAGCTCGCATGTCGAAAGCATCCTTGTCTTTAATTTTTAACATTTGCAACGTCCCGCCTTCGGCAAGATGTTGGTTGCGCTTCGGTAAAAAACGATAAAAACCGGCGGTTTCAGAGTCTTCAGTGAGGTAAAAAATACCCGTATTTTTATCAGCGGCAATGGCTTCATGCTTGAATCGGCCCATCGCTTTAAGCGGAACCGGCGCTATTGGGGCGTTAGCGGCTGCATAAACCTCAAAGCAATAACCGTGCGGCTTAGGATAGCCGCCGGTTTTTTTGCCTGCTTTATCGGTACGGATAGTTTGTCCCAGCGTTGTTTCTTCGCAGGAAATCCAGCTTCCCCAAGGCGTTCTCCCTCCCCCGCAATTAATTACAGTTCCGCTCAAACTCACGAAATCCTTGATCACTTCCAGCGTTTTTGGATTTATGACCAGCGTTGTGGTTCCGCCCGCTGTTGTGTCATCGTAGGGATTCGCACCAATAGCAGCCCTTAGCTTGGGTGTTTTGCCATTGGCGACTTCGTGGTTACGAATCAGGCGGAGTTCATTTCCAACCTGGAAACACGCCATACCGTCATGGGATGGCGGCGTTTTATTGCCATCGGACATTTTACTGCCAACCTTGCCCAATACCTTGTATTTAAAGCCTTTCGGTAACGCAAGAAAGGTTTCACCGGTATTTTGAGTAATGGCTGGAATCAGTTCACCAAAGCCGTAAGAACACATTGCCGCTAAAGTCCCCTGCGCTGCAAGGGCTTGTGCACGGCGTTGGAGGCCACTAAAACCAAGAGCTATCCCGGCGGTTGCAGCACTCATTTGGAAAAGAAAATCTCGTCTATTGATCATCTTGATGGGGTCTTTCATTGATAGGCATAATGCGGTTACCGCATATTTCCCGGTAATTTTACGCCAGAATAGCGCATACGTCATCGAATGATGTTGTTAAGAGCCTGTCCACACTCTATCGTGTTATTGAGATGCTCCTTAAATATAATCTCCAGGGAGCGTGAATTTGGGCAATCAACGTTATCAGCATTCATAGTGGCCTCATAAGTTTTATAAACGCGTAATTTACCCCGGGAAAGTTACAGATCGATGAATGCCGTATTCTGATATTGAACGCAAAGCAGTGAGCAGCATTTGTTCAAGGTCATGTCATCATCCTAAAGTGCTATTTAATCCATCTGGCGCCAATAATCAAATTCCAAATTGCAAACAGGATTGGTAATATCATGAATTTACCCGCATACACACCAAATAAATTTTGGGCAGAAATAGCGAATAGAATAATCATAAAAGGAATTATCAAACCGAAATAAAGCAATAAATTTTTCCCAAAAATAAAAGGGTATGCGGAATTTAGTGTTGAAAAGTTAAAAGCTTGCAAGGTTTCGAAAAGATCACAGGCAGTTCCGGACCCCTATGTATAGTACTCAATTGTACTAAACCGCTAACGCGGTAATTGCGGGCATCTCGTCCATACTGAGAGATTTACAAAATGCTCCACTCGGAGAATGATGGCGATGCTGCTTGCAGCATTTCACTCACTTTCCCGATTAGGAGATTTGCCATGACTCATTTACGTCAGCGGATGATCGAAGACATGGGTATCCGCAACCTTGCCGATAATACCCAATCGGCCTACCTGCAACAGGTTATCGCCTATGCAGAACATTTTCACCGCTCGCCGGAAGAACTCGGTCCGGAAGCGGTTCGCGCCTATCAGCTCTATTTGACGAATACCCGGAGGCTTTCGCCGAGCAGTATCAGTGTCGCCACCGGCGCACTGCGCTTTCTGTACAAAGTCACCCTCAAACGCGACTGGGCCGTCGACGAGATTCCGATGCCCAAGCGGCCATTCAAGTTGCCGGTGATTCTCAGCCGCGAGGAAGTCATGCACTTCCTAGACTCGGTCGACAGCCTCAAGCACCGAACGATTCTCATGACGGCCTACGCAGCCGGTTTGCGTATCTCCGAAGCCATCCATCTCAAGGTGACCGACATCGATAGCCAGCGCATGACGCTGCGCGTCGATCAAGGCAAAGGCCGCAAGGATCGCTACGTCATGCTCTCGCCGCGCTTGCTCAAGGTGTTGCGGGCCTACTGGAAAGCCGTGCGCCCGGCGCTATGGCTATTCCCAGGTGATCTGAACGGTCAACCCATCACCCGGAGCGCCGTCGAATTGGCCTGTCAGAAAGCCCATCGTGCCTCAGGGATTACCAAGCCCATTACCCCGCACTCGCTGCGTCACGCGTTCGCCACGCACCTGCTGGAATCCGGCACCGATATCCGCACTATTCAACTCCTGTTGGGTCATCGCAGTCTGGCAACCACTTCGCGTTACCTGAAGGTCGCCACTACTACCGTATGCGCCACCACCAGTCCCTTTGACTGCTTACCCCGGATTGAAGGTTCGGCGCCACCTCCTGCTTTACCTATTCATTTCTGAGGTGCGTGATGCATGCCTCCGGGCTCGAGGTGGCGGACATTTTTCACCAGGCCGGTTCTGCCTATCGCCAGCAACACGCTGAATCCCTCAGCCGCGGGCAGCGCTGCGTCATGAGCGCGATCGAGCGTTGCCGTACCGCCGCTCTCGGCGGCCATGTTGAGCAGTGCGATAGCTGCGGCCATCAACGCATTGCCTACAACAGTTGCCGAAATCGGCACTGCCCTAAATGTCAGTCTCTGGTCCGCGCGCAATGGCTGGAAGATCGCCAGACCGACCTCCTTCCCGTTGACTACTTCCATGTGGTCTTTACGCTGCCCGAGGCCATCGCCGCGATCGCGTACCAGAATAAAGCCGTGGTCTACAACATCTTGTTTCACGCCACCGCCGAGACCTTGCGCACGATCGCCGCCACCCCCAAGCACTTGGGCACCGAGATCGGCTTCATCGCCATACTCCATACCTGGGGTCAAAATTTGCAGCATCACCCGCATTTGCATTGTGTCGTTCCGGGCGGCGGCTTAAGTGCTGACGGCGAGCGCTGGGTCGCCTGTCGTCCCGGCTTCTTTTTGCCCGTGCGAGTCCTGTCGCGATTGTTTCGCCGGTTGTTTCTGGAGCAGTTGCAGGCTGCCTTTGACGCCGGGCAACTGCACTTTTTTAACGCACTGGAAGCACTGCAAAGTCCCGATGCCTTTGCCCGCTATCTGGCTCCGGTACGCAAGGTCGACTGGGTAGTTTACGCCAAGCCACCGTTTGGCGGCCCTCAGCAGGTCCTCGAGTATCTGGGTCGCTATACGCATCGGGTGGCTATTGCCAATCAGCGTCTGATCGATTGCGTTGACGGCAAGGTCCGCTTCCACTGGAAGGATTACCGCCACGACTCGCGCCAGAAGGTGATGTGCCTGGATGTCGATGAGTTTATTCGC